>NZ_JBXAFF010000013.1:0-74554 GCF_058792815.1 Microbacterium sp. MPR-TSA4 | reverse complement strand
TCCCTGCCGCATCACTGAAAGGACAGACCATGCGACCACACGGCACCCGTGACCGCGCCCCCCTCCCGTCCGAGCCGCACACCGAGGATGTCCAGGTCCTTGATGGTGCGCGGCCCGCCCGGGCCGGCCGCGTCCAGCACCGGGTATTCGGCGACGGTGAAGTAGCCGTTAACCCGCAGGTACGCCTGCACCAGCTCGACCGCCGTATCCACTTCGCGCGCCGTCCTTCTTCTGTGGCGCGGGTCAGGCGGCGTGCGTGTAACGGGCGGGGTCTGCGTCGAACAGCGGCCCGCACTCGGCGCAGCAGAACCAGTACCGGCTGCGCTGGTAATCGCGGAACAGGCCGCGCTGCTCCGCCCAGGCCGGGTCGACCTGATTGCCGGGCATCACCGGGCAGGTCACCAGGTTCGTCGCCCCCTCCGGCGGCTCATGATGGTGATGCTCGTGCGCACCGTGCTCGTGCGCGTGCGTGTGGTCGTGCCCGGAGTGGTCGTGGTCGTGGGACATGACATTTCTCCTTCTCAGGGGGATGGGTTAGGCCCGGACGGGCGCGGGCTCCCGGGCGGCGGCACGGGTCGGGGTGGGGAGCGGGCGGAAGCGGCGCAGTCGGAGGCTGTTGGTGACGACGAAGACGCTGCTGAACGCCATCGCTGCGGCGGCGAGGATGGGGTTCAGCAGGGCGAGCATCGCGACCGGGATCGCGGCGACGTTGTACGCGAACGCCCAGAACAGGTTCCCCTTGATCGTCCCGAGGGTGCGCCGGGCCAGCCGGATCGCGTCCGGCACGAGCACGAGGTCGCCGGAGACGATGGTCAGGTCAGCGGCGGTGATGGCCGCGTCGGTGCCGGTGCCCATCGCGATCCCGAGGTCTGCTGCAGCGAGGGCTGCGGCGTCGTTCACCCCGTCGCCGACCATCGCGACCACCCGGTCCGCGGTCTGCAGGTCGCGGATGGTGTCGAGCTTGCCCTGCGGGGTAACCCCGGCACGGACGTCCTCGATCCCGGCCTGGTCGGCGATCGCCCGTGCGGCGCCGGGGTTGTCGCCGGTGAGCAGGATCGGGGTCAAACCGAGCTCCCGGAGCCGGGCGACCGCCTCACGGCTGGTGGGTTTAATGGTGTCGGCGACGCTCATCGCTCCACGCACCTGCCCGTCCCACACCACCACCGTCACCGTCGCCCCCGCTGCCTCGTCCGCCGCGATGGTGCCGGCGAGGCCAGTGGGGATCGGGAGGGACCACTGGCTGGTGATCCAGGAGGCGCGGCCGGCGGCGACCATGCGGCCCTCGACGATGCCCTGCACGCCCTGCCCGGCCTCGGCTTGGAACGACTCCACTGCCGCGAGCGGGCCGGTGGCGGCAGCGGTGATGGCGCGGCCGATGGGGTGCTCCGAGCCGTGCTCGAGCGCTGCAGCGACCCGCAACAGCTCCGCCTGGTCGGTGCCGGGGGTGGGGTGGATGTGGGTGACGGTCATGGTGCCGGTGGTGATGGTGCCGGTCTTGTCCAACACGACCGTGTCGATGCGGCGGGTCTGCTCCAGCACCTGGGGTCCGCGGATCAGGATGCCCAGCTGCGCGCCACGCCCCGTGCCCACCAGCAGCGCCGTCGGAGTCGCCAACCCGAGCGCGCACGGACACGCAATGATCAGCGTCGTCACCGCGGCGGTGAACGCGACCTCCGGCCCTGCGCCGACCAGCAGCCACACAGCGAACGCGGCCACCGCGAGGACGATCACGATGGGCACGAAGATGGCGGAGACCCGGTCGGCGAGGCGCTGCACCTGCGCCTTCCCGGTCTGCGCCTCCTCCACCAACCTGCCCATCCGCGCCAGCTCCGTGTCCGCGCCGACCCGGGTGAGCTCCACCAGCAGCCGGCCCCCGGTGTTCACGGTGGCGCCGACCACTCGCGAGCCTGGGCCGACCTCCACCGGGACGGATTCGCCTGTCAGCATCGATTCGTCCACCGCGGACACACCCTCGGTGACGTGGCCGTCGGCGGGGACCTTCTCCCCCGGCCGCACCACGACGATGTCGCCGGGGGCGAGCTGAGCGACGGGGATGCGCTGCTCGGTGCCGTTGCGGAGGACGACGGCGTCTTTCGCGCCGAGCTCCAGCAGGGCTCGGAGGGCTTCCCCGGATTGCCGCTTCGCACGGACCTCGAGGTAGCGGCCGAGGAGGATGAACACCGTCACCAGCGCGGCGACCTCCAGATACACCTCGTGGCCTCCGGCCTGCGGGGTGCCGACGAAGGTGACGCTCATCTGCATGCCCGGCATCCCGGCCCCGCCGAAGAACAGGGCGTACAGCGACCAGCCGAATGCGGCCAGCACACCCACGCTGATCAGCGTGTCCATCGTCGCCGCCCCGTGACGGGCGTTGATCGCCGCGGCACGGTGGAACGGCCACGCCCCCCACACCACCACCGGTGCCGCCAGGGTCAGGGTCAGCCACTGCCAGTAGGTGAACTGCAGCGCCGGGATCATCGACAGCACCGCGACCGGCGACGCCAGGATCGTCGAGACGATCAGCCGCTGCCGCAACGACACCAACTCCGCATCCTGCGGCGCGGTCTTCTCGTCGGGGGTGTGGACGGGCGGGGCGGGGACGGATGCCCCGTACCCGGCCTGCTCGACCGCCGCGATCAGCTCCTCCACCTCAACCGGCGAGTCGGCGTGCACGCGGACCTTCTCGGTGGCGAAGTTGACCGTCGCCGCCACCCCGGGCAGCTTGTTCAGCTTCCGTTCTACCCGGGTCGCGCACGACGCGCAGGTCATCCCGCTGATGTCTAGATCGACATCCGTGGTCGTGGTCATGACGCTGAGGCGAGGTTGTAGCCGGCCTCCTCCACCGCCGCCCGCACCCGTTCCACATCCACCGGCGCGGCGCTGGACACGGTGACCGTGGACACGCCGCCGGCGTGCAGGTCGACGGCGACGTCGGAGACGCCGTCGATCGCGGAGACCTCCTCGGTGACGCTGCGAACGCAGTGCGAGCAGGTCATCCCCTCCACCAGGAACTGCGCCGACACGGTGTCACCCGTCACCGGGACAGCGGTGGTGTAGGTGGCTGCGGTGCCGTCGGAGGTGGGGCTGCAACACGCGCACCCCGCGCCGGTGCTCGTCGCCTGCAGTCCGAGGTCCTGGAATCCCTGTCCGGTCATGATGTGCTCCCTTCAAGAGCGTTGAACGATGTGAGTGGGGACGACGTTAGGAGCGCACCAGCCGGGCGATCGCAGCGTTCGCCTCGCGCAGCTTCTCCTCCGCGACCGGGCCGCCGTCGGCGGTCGCCTGCGCCACGCAATGCGCGAGGTGGTCCTCCAGCAGCGACAGCGCGACCGACTCCAGCGCCTTCGTCGCCGCCGACACCTGGGTCAGCACGTCGATGCAGTACACGTCCTCGTCGATCATCCGCGCGATCCCGCGCACCTGACCCTCCGCACGGCTCAGCCGCGCCAGCAGCGCCGGCTTGTTGTCCACATACCCGTGTGCCATCTCGCACCTCCACCTTCAATTTACCATACCCTGTAGGGGTACAGGGTGTAGGGTGAGGTCATGACCGGTATCTAGGAGCCGCGGCCCGCACAGACCACCCGTTGGCCCGTCGTGACGGGCGGTCCCAGCTCGGGCAAGACCACCACGGTCAACCTGCTGCGCGATCGCGGGGACGCAACGACGATCGAGCACGCCCGCCACTGCAGCGACCTGCAGCGGATCACCGGACGCAGCACCGCGGAGGTGCGTGCCCGGCAGGGCGAGTTCCATTGCGCCGTCGTCGACGTGCAGATCGCGCAGGAGCGCGCCGCCCGACCGCAGCAGGCCGTGTTCCTGGATCGCGCCCTCCCTGATTCGCTCGCCTACCACCGGTTTCTGGGCCTGGAGCCCGACTTGGCTCTGCTTGACGCGCTGACGGGTGTCCGGTAGCGACGGCTTTTCCTGCTAGACCTGCTCCCTTTGGAGTCCGACTGCGCGCGCACCGAGGATCCGGCCGCGCAGCAGCGCATCCACGACCTGCTCGGGCAGGCCTACTGGGAGGTGTGGTCCACGTCGTCACCGTTCCCGCGATCGCTCCTGACACGCGGGTGAATCTCATTATTGAGTGCACGTTGGCCGGCTCGCCCCGTCAGCACCGGGTACGACCGCAGCGCGAAGAGCGCACGAGCGGACTCGTGGTCGAAGCGACATCGACGAGGCGCACCGCGTGAAAGTTCCGGGCTGCGCGCGGGCATGTCTGCTCTGAGATAGACTCGCATCTATGGATCAGATGGTGGAGGGTCCCGCGCTGACGGTGCTTGCCGACCCCACGCGCGCACGGATCGTGCAGCTGATCCGCGACGCCGAGGACGGGCGGGCGCTGGTGGGGCGGCTCGCCGACGAGCTCGGCCTGCGCCAGCCCACTGTCAGCCATCACATGAGCGCTCTGCACGCGGAGGGGATCGTGGTGCGCGAACCCGAGGGGCGCCGGGTCTGGTACTCGATCAACCCCGACCACGAGGACCGCGTCACCGCCCTGCTCGGCGGCTCGGCCCCGGGGGGCGATCCCGACCTCGAGCGGGTGGTCGACGACCTCGCCGCCCGCTACCGCGGCACGCTCGGCCGCGAGACCGTGCAGCAGTACGTCCACGACTCCTACCGGCTGCTGTCGGCCAGGGAGCACACCCCGCTGCTCGCGTCCCGCACCGCGGCGTTCGCGGCTGCGCGACTCGACGACTTCGGCCGCGATGCAGGGAACACGGAGACGGTCGTGCCCACGGTGCTGTTCGTCTGCGTGCAGAACGCCGGCCGGTCACAACTCGCGGCCGGCATCCTCCGCCACCTGGCGGGCGATCGCGTGACTGTCCGCACCGCAGGCTCCGCGCCGGCCGATGACGTGCGCTCGTCGATCGTGTCCGCCCTCGACGAGATCGGCGTCCCGCTCGGCGGCGAGTTCCCCAAGCCTCTCACCGACGACGTCGTGCAGGCGGCGGACTACATCATCACGATGGGCTGCGGCGACGCCTGCCCGGTCTACCCCGGACGGCGCTACCTGGATTGGGATCTCGAAGACCCGGTCGGCAAGCCGCCGGCGACGGTGCGCCGCATCCGCGACGACATCGACCGGCGCGTGCGCGAGCTCCTCCCCGAGCTTGTCCCCGTCATCCCTGTCGCCAATCAATAGATTTCGGTCTATTCTTTCCTCAAGAGGAAGCGAGACCCCATGAACGACAAGCCCACCGTCCTGTTCGTCTGCGTGCACAACGCCGGCCGGTCCCAGATGGCTGCCGGCTATCTCCGATCCCTCGCCGGCGACCGGATCGAGGTGCTCTCGGCCGGGTCGGCGCCGAAGGATCAGATCAACCCCGTCGCGGTGGCTGCGATGGCCGAGGAGGGCATCGACATCGCCGGGAACACCCCGAAGATCCTCACCGTTGACGCCGTCAGAGAGTCCGACGTCGTAATCACGATGGGCTGCGGCGATGCCTGCCCGATCTTCCCCGGCAAGCGGTACGAGGACTGGGAGCTCGACGACCCGGCCGGTCAGGGCATCGAGGCCGTCCGCCCCATCCGCGACGACATCCGCGGCCGCGTCGAGACGCTGATCGACGAGCTCCTGCCTGCCAGGAGGACGGCATGAACGAGCACCGCGGCCAGGAGGCGCTGCTGTTCCCCGACTCCGTGCTGCACCGTGCCTCCGAGCGCCTCGCCCACAACTTCGCCGGCATGGTCAGCGAGGAGACCGTCGAGCGGGTGGTGTTCGAGTCCTACGCGGCCCTGGCGCGCACCGCGAGCGTCTCGACGCACCTGGCGAGCCTGGCGGAGAAGTTCGCCCGCGACCGGCTCACCGCTCTGGCGCAGTCCCGCGGCCTGATCGCCAAGCGGGTGCCGGAGATCCTCTACGTCTGCGTGCAGAACTCCGGCCGCTCCCAGATGGCCGCCGCGATCACCCGGCACCTGGGCGGCGACCGCGTCCACGTCCGCTCCGCCGGCTCCCAGCCCGCCGCAGGGCTGCTGCCTTCCGTGCTGACGGTCCTCGAGGAGGAGGGCATCACGGTCGGCGACGAGTTCCCCAAGCCGCTCACCGACGACGTCGTGCGCGCCGCGGATGCCGTGGTCACGATGGGCTGCGGCGACGCCTGCCCGCTGTACCCCGGCAAGCGGTATCTGGACTGGCAGCTGGGCGACCCGGCCGACCTGGATCTCGACGGCGTCCGCGCGGTGCGCGACGAGATCCGCGAGCACGTCGAACAGCTGCTCACAGAGCTCACTCCCGATCTGATAGCAGCCGGGACGTGAGCGCACCCGCACCCGCCCGCACCGAAACGCGGGCGACGATCGGCGCGCTCGCCCGCCGGGCCGGGGCGGAATTGCTGGGCACGGGGCTGCTGGTGACGGTCGTGGTCGGCTCCGGGATCGCCGCGCAACGGCTCTCGGCGGATGCCGGCCTGCAGCTGCTCGAGAACTCCATCGCCACCGCCTTCGGCCTCGGCGTGCTGATCCTGCTGCTCGGCCCCGTCTCCGGTGCGCACTTCAACCCCGCGGTGTCCCTCGCCGACGCCCTCCTCGGGCGCCGCACCCGCTCGGGGCTCTCGCTTCCACTGCTCGCCCTCTACATCCTCGCGCAGATCCTCGGCGGCATCGGCGGCGCGGTCCTCGCCAACGCCATGTTCGCCGTCCCGACCGCGATCTCCACGACCGACCGGGCCACTCCTGCGACGGTGCTGGCCGAGGTCGTCGCGACCGCAGGCCTGGTGCTGCTGATCATCGGCCTGGCTCGCACCGGCCGCTCCGTCCCGGTCGTCGCGGCCGCGGTCGGCGCCTACATCGGCGCCGCGTACTGGTTCACGAGCTCGACGTCGTTCGCCAACCCCGCCGTCACGATCGGCCGGGTCTTCACCGACACGTTCGCCGGCATCGCCCCCGGCTCCGTGCTGCCGTTCCTGGGCGCCCAGCTTGTCGGCGCCGCCGCCGGCATCGCCCTCGCCGTCCTGCTCTTCCCCCACGCCGCAGAGACCGGCGACCTGGTCGCCGAGCCCGTTCTGACCGAGACGAAAGAGACCTCCTGATGACCCATATCGCCGTGATCGGCGGCAGCGACGCGGGGATCTCCGCCGCGCTGCGCGCCCGCGAGCTCGACCCCACCGCCGACGTCACCGTGATCGTCGCGGACGCCTACCCGAACTACTCCATCTGCGGCATCCCGTACTACTTCACCGGGGAAGTCGCCCCGTGGCAGTCCCTCGCGCACCGCACCCACGCCGACCTGGAAGCGACCGGCATGTCGCTGCGGCTGGACACCCTCGCCACCGGCATCGACGTCGCCGGCCGGCGACTGACCGTCCGCGACCGGCTCGGCACCGAGGACGTGATCGGCTACGACGAGCTCATCGTCGGCACCGGCGCCCTGCCCTCCCACGCCGGGATCGCGGGCCTTGACCGGCTCGGCCCGGACGACGGCGTCCACGTCATCCACTCGATGGGCGACACCTTCGCGCTCGACGAGCACCTGACCGGCCGCGACCCGCAGACCGCGATCATCATCGGAGCCGGCTACGTCGGCCTCGAGATGGCCGAAGCGTTCGCCGCGCGCGGCATCCAGGTCACCCAGCTGCAGCGCGGCCCCGAAGTGCTCTCCACCCTCGACCCCGAACTTGCCGGCCTGGTCCGCGCCGAGCTCGAGGACCACGACGTGCTCGTCTACACCGACACCACCGTCCACGCCGTCGAGAAGACCACGGACGGGCTCACCGTCCACGCCACCCGAGACGGCGAGCCGGTCACCCACACCGCCGACCTCGTCCTCGCCGTCGTCGGCGTCCGCCCCAACACCACCCTCCTCGAGTCCGCCGGGGCCACCCTCGGCGCCGGACGCGCGGTCGTCGTCGACGAGCAGATGCGCACCGGCCTCCCACACGTCTTCGCCGCCAGCGACGGCGTCATCACCCACCACCGACTCCTCGGCGCCACCTACCTGCCGCTGGGCACCACCGCCCACAAGCAGGGCCGCATCGCCGGGGAGAACGCCCTGGGCGGTGACGCCCGGTTCGCAGGGTCGGTCGGCACCCAGGTCGTGAAGGTCTTCGAGCTCGTCGCGGCCCGCACCGGACTCCGCGACCAGGACGCCGCAGCCGCCGGGTTCTCCCCGTCGACGGTCGGGTCGGTCGCAGACGACCACAAGCGCTACTATCCCGGCGCGCAGCCGATCAGCATCCGTATCACCGGCGACACCACCACCGGGCGACTCCTCGGTGCCCAGCTGGTCGGGCGGCTCGGCACCGAGACCGCCAAGCGCGTCGACACCTACGCCACCGCCCTGCACGCCGGGCTGACCGTCGAGCAGGTCTCCGACCTCGACCTCTCCTACACGCCCCCGCTCGGCTCCCCGTGGGACGCCATCCAGGCCGCGACCCAGGCCTGGTCGCGCGCGCACGCGCTCACCCCCGCGGGAGTCCCGTCATGACCGCCCCCACGGTGCTGTTCCTCTGCCAGCACAACGCCGGCCGCTCCCAGCTCGGCGCGCACCTTCTCGCCCACGCCGCGCCCGAACGGTTCACCGCAACCAGCGCCGGGATCACCCCGGCTCAGCAGATCAACCCGGTGGTCGCTGAGGCCCTCGCCGAGCTCGGCATCGACACCACCACCGCTCATCCTCGCGCCGTCACCGTCGAGGATCTCGCGGCCGCGGACATCGTCGTCACCATGAAGCCCGGACTCGCCCTGCCTGGCCCGGTGCCAGGCGAACTGATCGAGTGGGAGTTTCCCGACCCCGCCAACTGGGGCATCGACGGAGTCCGAGACCTCCGCGACCGTGTCCAAGCCAGCGTTCGCCGACTCTCGCAGGAGGCACGCAACTGACATCGCCGCTCCGTTGGCGGAAGTATCCGCCGACACCCCCGGATGCCTTGGTCATCGATCACCGCCGAGTGCGGATCACCGCAGTGACTGTGCCTCGGCAGCATCGAGTCGAACTCGGCCGCGATCTATCGTCACCGGAGCCCGGACCGGAGTGCAGATCGGAATCCCTCAGGATCGACGTTGGCCTCCCACCCGTGTGGAGCATCTGCCGTCTGGACAAGCGTCACGTTCGAGCGAGTGGAGAACGCGCGGGTGAGTTCGAACGGAATCTCTTCGTCCCGTTTCGAATGGATAACGACCGTCGGGATGTCAGTCGTGACGTTCCGACTCCAGTCAAGCCGGTCGAAGTCGAGCGGAACTGGCATCCGGGCCAGTCGACTCGCGACGCGTGAGCCGAGCGCCCAAGTCACGACGGAAGCAACGAAACCCGGGAGTCCAGCGCGTTTCACACCCTGCCGGATGATCTCTCGCCAGTTGGTCGCAGGAGCGATCAGAGCAAGTCGATCGAACGCCATGGGGTCGTGGCGAAGAAGTTCCAGCGCGAGCCCCGCGCCCATCGACCACGCAATTACGTACACGGCGGTAGCTCCGTGAGCTCGGGCGTACGCGATGGCGTCGGCCAGGTCCGTCCACTCGCGCTGCCCGAGTGTCGACGCGGATGCCTTCGGCCCATCTCCAGCGCCTCGGTAGGTGATCACCAGCGACGTCAGGCCGACGGTCTGCGCCACCTCGACCGAGCGCAGTGTCACGAGTCTCGACGTTCGAATCCCCTGAACGTGGATCACCCAAGGCCCATCGAGGGCAGTGCGTCGGAAGAGCCACGCCGGGGCTGATGCGCCGTCGCGAAGAGGTACCGCCACGTCCTCCCAGTCGGGGTCGATTTCCGCAGGACCGCTCATGGTGTGTCCGGTCCACTGCGCTTCGAAGGGCTCCGTGCTGATCGGTGCAGTCGTCTTGAGCACACGACGGATGACGCGGTGTTCGTCCGACGACACCACGGGCCCAATCAACGCGTGGTGCTCAAAACGTTCTCCGAACCAGAGGCCGTAGCTCCCGTCAACAGCCGTGAGGTCGCTCTGCGGCAACTCGAGATCGTCGCCGACGCGACGAGCGGTCACAGTCTTGCGTCGCGGCTCGACGCCGACAATGCGACGTGCCAGCAGCCAGATCACTCCTGTGGCAGCCGCTAGCAGCACGACGAAGACCGCGGCCAAAGTGCCGATTGTCTTCAAGGTGCCCTCACCGTCCCCGCAACGCTTGACATCCGGACTACTGCTGGCGCCCGCATCTGTCGATCGAGCATTTCAGTTGCAGCGCGAAGAAGGACTCGTTCGCGCTTCGTCAACTCTTGGCTGTTGGCAATGTCCGTCAGGCGAACCGCCAGCCGGTATGTCTCGTGCACGGGGTCCTCGTCGGGAATGGGCTTCACAATCATCCCGCGATCGAGGCTCGCCTTCGCGAGGAGCCGTCCAAGGGTCGCGTTCATCGATCTTCTGCCGGCTCGGGCGACGGCGAACACGATGATCCCGGCGCACACCAGGACGACACCCCCGTAGAACGGAATCGTGAACAGAGCCCCGACTGTTTCGACGGGCTGCGTGCGCCCCAGGCCGGCGACGCGCAGGGTGAGGTAGACGATCTCGATGAGGCTCGCCCCAAGGATTCCCCAGGCGCCGATGCGGATGAGGATGTACGGCCGAGGCGTGCGCCCGTGGATGCCGCGAAGCATCCGGGTCATGATCAAGACGACGCATCCCATGTAGAGCGATGCGTATGCCCATAGGCCGAGCTGATCCGCGGTCTCCTTTATGAAGTCGTCCGTCGTCGATCCACGATCGGCGATCAACAGAAATGGAATGGTGAAGGAGAGGAACATCGCGGGCAGCTCCCAAAGACTGCGCGGATTGAACCTGCTGCCATCGAGCGTGAGCGCCGCCTGCATGACGAACCAGAATGCGGTCGTCGCGAGGATGTTCTGGACGAGGTTTGCGACGTTCGTTCCGCCGAGCCAGCCGTCGATGATCGGCAACGGAACGACGACTCCGACCATGAAGACTGCTGCGAGCCCGGTGATCGTGGCGATCCAGGTCAGTCGACTCGATGGCTCGCGGATCGCGGACGGCAACCGGATGAGGGTGAGAAGCAGCAGTGCGAGGAATGCAACTGCTTCGATACTGAGCACCATCAGCCGAACACCGCCTCGTCATGGCCGTGGCGAGGTCGAAGCAGCAGCCGCGACAGGAGTTGCGACAGCTTCTCCGCCTCGGCTTCGATCACGAGTTCAGTGTCGGCGAAGTCCAGGTCGACCTCGAAGTCCGGAGTGACGATGCCGCGCGCGAGCACGGTCTGACCTGCGCGCACATGACGAGATCCCGGATGCTTGACGGGCAGAGTCGCGCACCCGGCGTGCTCGAACAGAACATGCGACAGCTCGTGCAGCACCGTGTGGAACTGGTACCAGCGAGGGTCGGACTTCCGCACGAGGATCTTGGCCGAATCGGCTGTCAGTAGCACCAGCCCGGTGATGTTCTCCCAGTCCCGATCGCCGACCGGCTCGATGTCAATTCGTCGACCGGTCGCTGCCGCGACCTGCCTCACGATGTCTTGCAGTTCTACGTCGGCTGGGAGATGGAGGCGCTCGAGCTGCGCCTCGGCGCGGGCGCGCAACTCTTCATGATGTCGAGATGCGCGATAGCTCATGACGCCCGACCTCCGATCACGACCTCGGCACAGCGATCGCTCGAATGCTCTCCACTGTACGCCGATGCGCAGTAGAGGTCAGGTGAATGCGCTAACGCGCAGAGATCGACCTGAGGGTCTGCGCAATGGCCCGCAATGCGGCGGGCGAGATCTCGCCGACCGCGCGCGCTGACACCGAGTCCGCGCCCGACGCCTTCAGCGCCTCGCGGAACTCGAAGTTCGCTTCCGCTGCTTCTACTGCGGCAGCGTCAGCCAGGTCGAGCAGGTACGCCGTAGGAACCCCGGCATACGCCCCGACGCCTTCAAGCACCCTCACACGAATAGGTGTGCTGGAGTCACCCGCGAGCAGGCTAGACCACTCTTCGCGATCCAGCGCGACTCCACGTTCGGCGAGCTCACTGACAAGACCGTCGATATCGAATGCGGATCCGTCCAGGCGAGGCGCGCGAGATACCGCGGTTAGCCGGCGACCCAGTTCCTTGGCGTCCGTGTCGACGATCGGCTCGATCTCGCGAGCGTCGCCGATAGATGCTGCCACACGCGAGATCTCGTGTGGGTGAGTCCCCAGTGCCTGCGCGAGCTTCTCGATGTCGTTCGCATCAAGGGGTGCGGCACCCCGCAGTCGCCCGTAGAAGTATGTGGCCGAAATCCCCGCCCGGTCGATCAGTTCCTGGTTCGTCATCCCGGCGGCATCTCGAAGCGTCGACACTGCGCGCACGAGATCCATTGACCATGCGCCAGCCTCACCCTGGGAACCTCTACCCACGACAGCAGGGTATCGCTATACGCATTCCGCACCCGTTGCTACCTAATTCAGCACACGAGGCGTATGGTGCACCTATGTACGCATACCCCCGATGTCCACTCCCCCGCCTGCCGCCGACGCGACGGTGAGTTGACGCGTACCTCCCACACGAAGCCGCCAAAGCCGGCTGAGACGGAGGAGGCGCCCTTACCATGACTCGCAAGGACCTCACTGAGGCGAAGCTTGAACGGCTACACGCGCAACTCGCGGAAGCCGTGGCCACGCTAGTGACGGGCGGCGACTGGGTTCGGGCTCTCGAGTTCGCTGCTCGATTCCGCGCTCGTTCGTTCAACAACACGATGCTGATCTGGCTGCAGCACCTGACAGCATTCGAGCAGGGGCGGGTAACGGAACCGGCGCCGACGCACGTCGCAGGGTTTCGGCAGTGGCTTGCTCTCGGGAGGTCGGTCGACCGCGGCCAGACCGGCTACATGATCTTCGCGCCGATCCTCGCGCGGTTCGCCTCGCCCACCCCGCAGGTTGCGGAGTCGTGGCGTCGTCTCGCACCCCGCGAGTCTGCCAGGCCCAACGACGTCGTACGTTCACGGCTTGTTGGCGTGCGGCCCACATACGTGTGGGATGCCTCGCAGACGAGCGGCGCGCCGATCCCGCACCGGCCGACTCCGAAGTTGCTCGCGGGAGACGCCCCGGAAGGCCTCTGGGATGGGCTGGCGTCCTTGGTGCGCAGTCATGGGTACTCGCTGCGCACTGTTGCGAGCGGTCACGAACTCGGCGGAGCCAACGGCATGACTGATTACCTCACCCGGAGCGTCGCCGTACGGGCCGACATGGATCCGGCCGCGCGCACGAAGACGCTCGCTCACGAACTGGCCCACGTCATGCTGCACGGCCCCGACAACCCGGATGCCGTGCTCCATCGCGGGATCGGCGAGGTCGAAGCGGAGTCCGTCGCATTGATGATCGGAGCAGCCCGCGGTCTCGACACTGCGGGATACACCATCCCCTACGTGGCGACATGGGCGACGTCCGTCGATGGAAAGACGCCTGTGGAAGTCGTGCAAGCAACGGGTGAGCGCGTGCGGGCGACAGCGGTCGCGATCCTGGAAGCACTGCCGACAGTGCAGGTCGGGTCGGGCGACCCGCCCGGTCTGACAAGAGCGACGCAGCACGGTGCCCACCTGCCGACCGCCGCGGGTCGGGCTGAACATTTCGGCCGTGCCCGCTTCGCGAACGATCGGCACGCCTCCGACCGCCCGACAGCCTCGATCCGGGATCTCTGATGGATACCGTCGCGCTGTTCGCCGGAGTGATCGGCCTCTCACCGCGCGAGGGAGCGGAGAGGCTCTCTGCAGCCGGAGTACCGATCTTCCCCTGCAAGCCCGCAGAGAAGCGCCCGCTCACCGAGCACGGGTTCCATGACGCCACCTCTGACAGCGACCAGGTCGCCCGATGGTGGGCGCGGTGGCCCCAGGCGAACATCGGCATGCCGACCGGACGGGCTTCCGGTATCGAAGTCGTCGACATAGACGTGCACGGTCGGGTGCGGGGGTTCGCCGCGTTCGAGCTCGCGCGGCGGGAGGGTCTCGTCGACCGCTGGCAGGCGCTGGTCAAGACGGCGTCCGGTGGGATGCATGCCTATTACCCCGCGGAACCCGACCGTGTTCAGCCGTCGTGGCAGGCCGCCTGTGCCGGCATCGACTTCCGCGGCGAGGGCGCCTACGTCATCGTGCCGCCGTCGCAGGTGCTGTTCGAAGGCAACAGGTCGACATATGAGCTGATCGGTGCCGGACGTGGGGATGCCGCCCCTATCGACGGCGCCGCACTTCGACAGTTCCTGGACCCGCGGCCGACGCCAGCCATCCGGGCACCTGCGGGGGCCGAACGCGAGGTCGACGTCGAACGAATCGCGTCCTGGCTGGCTACTCGTGGAGAGGGCGAGCGGAACCGTGCCCTGTACTGGGCCGCCTGCCGGCTCGCGGAGAACGGGATCACCGATCAGAACGCGCGCCACGCGCTCGGGCCGGCAGCCGAACGCGCGGGGCTGCACCAGGCCGAGATCGTGGCGACGATCCGCTCCGCGTACCGAACGGTGGTGGGGCAGGTGGCGCCCTTTCGCATCCGCGCGGGAAGCACAGGTTCCCGCGCGCTCAACGGGGAGATAGCCCTATGATCCCCGGCACCACGGACCTGCGATCGGCGCGGTCTGCGGTGTGGACGGCCATCATCGGCACAGTCTTCATCGCCGCCGGCGCGTTCTGGTTGTCCTTCACTTCTCTCGCGGATCTCGCACGCCGCTCCGGGATCGCACCGACGCAAGCCTGGGCGTGGCCGCTCATCGTGGACGGGATCATCGTCGTCGGAACCGTCGCCGTCGTCGCGCTCGCCGGGCAACGGGGTGCGTGGTATCCGTGGATGCTGCTGGTGGCCGGTGCCGCAGTGTCGGTCACCGCGAACTCGATCCACGCGATCGTCGCAGCCGATGCCGATGTGCCACCCGTGCTCGCCGCATCCGTCGCCGCAGTCCCTCCGCTGGTGCTGCTCGCGATCACGCACCTCACCGTTGTCCTCACTCAGCGATTCCGTTTTGACGTGTCCTCCACAGGTGAGGCGGCACGAGACCTTTCCACGGAAATCATGCAGCTCCGCCCGCCGATGGACGTTTCGGAGCAGGGTGCCCGCAAGGACATCGCCGTGGTGATGCGTCAGCGCGGGATGTCGAACAAGGAGATCGCGAGTGCCACCGGAGTGCACCCGTCGACAGTCGGCCGATGGTTCGCGGGGACGATCCGCACACCTGAGGTTCAGAAGGGAGCCACGCCATGAACGAATACGAACACGTCGAACACCCCCACGCGCCGCTTGGTGTGGATACCGCAGAGAGAGAACTCGTCAACAAGCGGGCCTCCGACGAAGTCTCAGAGCTGGCGCGGCACGGCGATCCGTCACTCGCGAAGCAGCCGCTCGTGCTGAACGGGAGCGAACGAGTTCGCAGCGAAGTCGTGTGGATGCGGCCCACGGAACTCGTTCCCGCCGTCACCGGGCGGGTGGCGGGTCAGGGCATCGACCTCGAATCCTCCCTCGCTCGCAGAATGCGCTCGCTTCCCACTCAGGGAGTTGCGAGCACTCGCCGCGCGATCCGCGAACGGGCTCTTCACCTCCCGCCAGCGGAGGCATTCGGCAACAGTCGCACGGTCCATCGCGCCGTCCGCCGCTCGGGAATCGGTCGATAGCGAGGTTGCCATGTCACCCCAGACTTCCCAGCCGGCCGTCGACGCAACTGAGCGCCCGCCGCTTACAGCGGTCGCTTCCGAGCCGGCGGAGGCGCCAGCCGCCTTTGAAAGCTCGGAAGGTCTGCGCGACCTGCTGACTCGCCTCGCCGACCAAGATCACGGCGCGTGGCGCCGCGACGCAGAAGCGGCAGCACTCATGCGGCACGTCGTCCGGCGGTACGCGAAGCTCGCCCGCAAGCACGGGCTCGATCCCTGGGACGCAGCCGCGGCCGCCTTCGATGCGATGCGCTCGGCCGCGGTGCGCAATGCCGAAGATCCCTGGGCAGTGGTCACCAGAGCGGTGCAAGTGACGCTGATCGCCGAAGAACGTGCGAACGGCCTGCTGTGCTCGGTGTACCAGGCGCGCAGGCCAGAGTTCTCGTCGTTCCACGACCCCGAGCGATTTAGCGACCGAGAGAACCCCTTGAGTGACTACCACCCGGCGCTTCGGGTGGATCCCGCCGGAGACTCCGCGGCTGACGGGACCACATCCGACGGTGTCGGCATCACTGAGGCGGTCGAGAACGCGATCGCGTTCATGGCACTCCTCGGCTGGCCGCGCACGCCCGCCCGCACCGCCATGGAGTACATCTGCGCCCGGCTCAGCGAAGTTCCCTCCCGCGCGACCGCGTGGGAGTCCCTGCGCCGCGACGTCCACGGACGAACACTCCTCGACCTGTCGTCAGCATCGTGGAACGGGCTGCTGCGCGCCGTCCTCGGCAACCCGGAACCAGAGGTCGCACGGACCACAGCGGGCCGCGGCATCCTGCTCCGGCTACTGATCGGCGAACCGCTGCGTTCCCTTCTGACAGACGACGACCTCGTCCTCGCGGTCAGTCTCACCGCCCCTAACGAGCGATCGAGGCGGTGACCATGGGAACAAGCGTCGGCCACATCGAGCTCGAACGATCGATCGAGTCGATCATCGTCGGGAGGCGTCACCGCAGCGAGTACGGCGATATCGATGAGCTCGCCCAGTCGATCACCCGTGACGGGCTGCTGCAGCCGATCACGGTGACACCCGAAGGCGTGCTGGTGTGCGGCGCACGACGGCTCGAAGCCCTGAAGCGGCTGGGCGAGAAGACGATCAAAGTGTGGGTGCGAGCCGGGATCTCGGATCGCCTCGCAGAACTGCTGGCTGAGCAGGCTGAGAACGTCCTGCACAAGCCGCTCACGCCGACCGAGGCCGCGGCGCTGTACACCGAGTTGAAGACCTACATCACCGACGACGCGGCTCGCCGCCAGGTCGCGACGCGCTTCGGTGGTCCGGATCCGCAGGGCGGAAAGGGCGGTGGTGCCACCGTGGCACCACCGCAGTTCAAGCCCGGCAAGACCCGCACGCAAGCCGCGCAGATGGTCACGGGCCGCGCGTCGTACACGACGCTGGAACGCATCGCCGAACTGCAACGCTTTGTCGCCAACCCGGTCGCCGACCCCGTGCTCAAGGAGAGGGCCGCCGAGGAGCTGCGACTCATCGACCAGGGCGGAAGCGTCACTGCGGCCCACGCACGGATCCGTGAGTTCATAGATCCCGAGCCGCCACAGCAGTTCGAGGACTTCGAGGCACCGGACGACTTCGAACCTCCCGACGAACTCGAGCAATTGGCGAACGCGGCACTTGCACGGGTTAGGGAAGCCAAGCGCGGTCGCCGAGCGAACCGCGCTCGTGCTGCGTCCGCGCATGTCTTCCCCGTCCGGGCCTTCGTGCGGGTGTGGGAGGACCTCGATCAGTGGTGGACCCACTTCGACGTCGATGCTGTGGCGACCGGACTGACTGACGAGCAGCTGGAGCGGTTCGAATCGACGCTCACCGCGACGGTGGAGTTCTTCGCGGCGCTACGGAGGGCACGCGCCCAGCTCACACAAGAGATCGCCTCATGACCGCAACTGATCGCCCCCGAAAGCGTCTCGTCGTGCTCGTCTCGATCGGGTTCGCTGTTCTGGCCGCCCTCGTCGGTGTCGGCCTGTACGGACTCGTGCTGGCACCGGCACCCACCACGCCGGCGACCGCCGGTGATCCGACGCCTTCTTCCCCCTCGACCAGCGTTGCGGGTCCGACATCCCCGAGCGCCACACTTCCCCCCATCCGATCGACGACGAATGCCGAGTCCTTCGCACGCGATGCCGCTCGCGCTCTCATCGACTGGGACACTGCGACCGACTTCACCCCGGCCGACCACGCGCAGGTCGTCGTCGATGCCGGGGATCCTTCGGGTACGGAGACCGCGGGACTTGCTGCCGACGTTCGCAGCTACCTGCCGACCGCGGCGGCCTGGTCGACCCTGCGCACCTACAGCACCCGGCAGTGGCTCACCATCGATGAGGTCTTCGTCCCGGCATCCTGGACCGAGGCAGAAGCTCAAGCGGCACCAGGGCAGCTGCTTCCGGGGACGATCGCGTACACGGTCAAGGGAACGCGAAACCGCGCCGGCGTCGTGGGAACACAGCCGCAAGAGTCGTCGCGACCGATCACGTTCACGCTCTTCATCGCGTGCGAGCCGAGCTTCGACGTGTGCCGCCTGCTTCGGCTCTCTGAGGTGGACCACCCGCTCCCTTGACGGGGCATGAGCATGAAGAAGCTCCTGATCCTTCTCGGTATCGCCGTGCTTGCGTTGCCGCTCGCTGGCCTGATCGCGGTTCCGCTCGTCTTCTCGACTGCGGCTTTGGCAACGTGTCAGGCCGGTGGCGGGCTGGTCGTGACAGGCGTCCCGGAGAGACTCACCGCGGTGCGCAGCGACGGCGTATCGGTGACGCTGGGCCACACGCAGCTCACGCATGCCGCGACGATCATTACAACAGGCAGCGGCATCGAGGGCGTTGGACGGCAGGGCGTGCTCATTGCGTTGATGGCCGCGCTCACCGAGTCGACCCTGCGGATGCTGGCGAATGCCGCCCACCCGGCATCCCTCGACCTGCCCCACGACGGCGTCGGGGGCGACCACGACTCACTCGGCCTGTTCCAGATGCGGCCGACCTCGGGCTGGGGCAGCGTCGACCAGCTAATGGATCCGAAGTACCAGGCGCGCGCGTTCTTCGGCGGCGAAACCGGACCCAACTTCCCCTCACCCGCCGGGCTCCTCGACATTGCGGGCTGGCAGTCCGCAGATCCCGGTGCAGCGGCGCAGGCCGTCGAACGCTCGGCGTTCCCTGACCGATACCAGCGTTACCAGCCCGTCGCCGAGGCGATCATCTCGGCGCTGACCCGACCGCCCGCATCGTCGAACACGGGAAGCACACCGCTCGATTCGGTGCCGGAGACCACCCGAGTCGTGTTCCCCTTGCCAAGTGACACGTGGGTGCGGGCGAGTGGTTTCGGTACGCGCACCGACCCGGTGACCGGCCTGCAGGCGTTCCATGCGGGCACCGACTACGCGGCAGCCGACCGCACGCCGATCCTGGCGATCGCGGACGGGGTGGTCACGTGGGCCGGCCCGAACGGCGGGTACGGAAACCTGATCCTCATCGAACACACGGTCGGCGGCGAACGGGTCGCGTCGGCATACGCCCACATGTGGGCAACCGGCATCCACGTGTCAGTCGGCGAACGTGTCACTGCGGGCGAGCACATCGGCGACGTCGGATCATCCGGCAAATCCACGGGGTCGCACCTGCACTTCGAGATCCGCCCGGGCGGCTCATTCAAGTCATCAATCGACTCCAACACGTGGCTCGCCCAGCACGGCGCCGAAGGCCTGGATGCCGCCACTTCTGGCCTTGCGGTGTGCGCGTGAGGTGATTGGAATGGACATCTTCCCTGACTTGGGAGCAGTGGGCGGTGCGGGTGAGCTCCGCGCCATCGTCGGCGCGCTCCTCATGTACGTTCTCGTGTTCGCGGTGCTCGCGATCCTCGTCTGTGCCGTCACCTGGGCGGTAGCGTCGGCGAGCGGGAACTACCAGTCGTCCCAGCGAGCCCGCGCGGGGCTGTTCGTTGCCATCGGCGCGGCAGTGCTCGCCGGCGCGGGTGTCGGGTGGATGAACTTCCTCCTCGGGGTCGGCCAACAACTCTGAGCCGAGCACGCGCGTGAAAGCGGGATCGCTCGACCGCGGGGATGCCGCACGCACCTTGTACGCAAGTTCTTTCTGCGCAGACAAGGAGCACCGTCATGATCGACATCGACCCCAACGCGTCGGGACTTCCCGGCATCGAGCAACTCCGCGTGATCGTCGGCGCAGTGATGACCGTCGGGCTCATCCTCGCGGTCCTCGCCCTTATCATCGCCGCCGTTGCGTGGGGGTACGGAGCGAACTCCTCGAACCCGCACCTCGCATCTCGCGGCAAGCTCGGCGTTCTCGTGGCGTGCGGCGCGGCCATCATCTGCGGCGCGTCGGTCACGCTCGTGAACTTCTTCTGGGGCGTCGGCCAGTCCGTCTGAGCAGGGCGCGACCGATCGGGAAGGACGACCCGCGTGGATGGCGTGTGCGACATCCCGGCAATCGCCGAGGTATGTCAAGCCGTAGGAGCAGGGGTCACCTCTCTCGTCGCCGCGCCCTTCGACTGGCTCGCACACACACTCGCGTCGACGGCGGCGTGGTTCTTTCAAGCCGTCTGGACGGTGTTCGATACGACCACCCTCGTCGACGTCACCGGAGCCCAGTACGTGCAGGTCTACAACCTGCTCTTTGGCGTCGCCCTGTTCGTCATGCTGGTGTTCTTCTGCCTGCAACTGATCACCGGGCTCGCGCACCGCGACCCGACCGCGCTGTCACGAGCTGCCGTGGGCCTCGGCAAGTCCGTGCTCGGATCGTTCGTCGCGATCGCCCTCACCGCGACCCTGCTCGAAATCACGGATCAGCTGGCGATCGGGATCGTCCAAGCAACGGGGAACACGATGGAAGGGATGGGTGACCGGATCGCTCTGATGGCGACCGGGCTCGTCGCGATCAACATCGCAAGCCCCGGCGTCGGCGCGATCATGACCATATTCCTCGGTGGGCTCGCGATCGCCGCGACCGCGATCGTGTGGTTCTCGCTCCTCATCCGCAAAGCTCTGCTGCTGGTGGCGATCGTGTTCGCCCCGATCGCCCTCGCCGGATTCTCGTGGGATGCTGCCCGCGGTTGGTTCGGCAAATGGGTCGCGTTCGTCGTCGCCCTCGTCTTCTCGAAGCTCGTCCTCGTTGTGCTGTTCCTCGTCGCGATCAACCAGGCCGCCGCACCGATCGATCTGGACCTCGCCTCCATCAGCGACCCGGTCGCCGGCGTCGTGCTCATGCTCGTCGCAGCCTTCGCCCCGTATATGACCTACAAGTTCATCTCCTTCGTCGGCGTCGACATGTACCACGCGATGTCGACCGAGCAAGAGGCAAAGGGTGCACTCAACCGCCCCGTGCCCGTGCCGGTGACACCCGGGACGGCGCAGTCGGCCAAGTCGATCCTCGACGGCGGTGGCCAGTCGGGAGGAGCGTCCACGACCGCCGCATCCGGCGCCGGGGGCACCGCCGCCGGGTCCGGAGCCGGCGCGGGGGCGTCGGGGGCGGCCACCGGTGCGGGATCATCCGGTGCCGCTACGGGCGCCGGTGCCTCAGGCGCCGCGGCGGCGGCCGGCCCCGCCGCCGCGGTCGTCGTCGGCGCCCAGGTGGTCGGCAAAGCAGCCGCCGCAGGCCCCAAGCTCGGCAATGCCGCCGGAGCATCAGCGATGGGCCAGGCCGAAGGCGCCGCCCCGGTCCAGGCATCGCCCTTGCCGTCGGGCACGCGAGTCGCTGAGCAACCGTCCGCACAGCTGCGCACACCGGCGCCGCCCCGCACCGCGACACCCCCTCCGCGATCGACTCCCGCCCCGCTCGAAAGGACGACGGCATGACAGCGAACAACGCCCCTCGGGCGAACCAGTTGCATCCGATTCAGTTCTCGCGGCTCCCCAAGCGAGGCGTGATGCTCGGGCTTTCGCTGGCGCAGCTCGTGACGCTCGCCATCGGACTGGTGGCCTTCACCAGCGCCGTCTACACGGGCGGCGGCAACCTCTTCGTCATCACAGCCCCGATATGGGTGACCAGCGTCGTGCTCGCCTTTGTCGCCGTCGGCGGCCGCAAGCTCATCGAATGGGTGCCGATCTCAGTCCGATGGATGTGGCGGAGCATCGGCGGGCAACTGCACTTCCGTGCGGACCTGGTCAAGCCGCGTCCTGCCGGCACCCTCGCGCTCCCGGGTGACGCCGCGGCGCTACGCGAGTGGGTCGACCCTGAGACGGGCGCTGCCATGATTCAAGACCCTCACGCTCAGACGCTGACGGTGATCGCCGGCATCACGCATCCGGCGTTCGTACTGCTCGACAGCGGCGAACAGGAACGTCGCGTGACGGGTTGGGGCCGTGTGCTCGCCACGGTGTGCCGCTCGGGGCGCATCGCGCGCGTCCAGGTTTCGGAGCGGACCGTTCCCAGCTCTGGCAGCGGGCTGGCGGAATGGTGGACACTGCACGGCATCGACGATGAATCCTGGCCCTCGGTGACTTACAGGGAACTCATCGAACGTGCCGGGCCGGCAGGTGAACGGCACGCGACGACAGTGTCCCTCGCGCTCGACATGAGGGCCGCCGCACGGCAGATCCGCGCCGCCGGGGGCGGCATGAAGGGTGCGGCGAGCGTGCTCCGCCAGGAGATGACGACGTTTGCCGCGGCCCTTCGCGCGGCAGACCTGACACCCACCGGTTGGCTCACACCCGGTGAGGTCGCAGTCGTGCTGCGTTCCGCATACGATCCCGCAGCCGCTCCCGCGCTCGAGCGACACGGTGACATCGGCCGGTCCCTCGCGACCGCCGGTCCCCTCGCGGTCTCCGAAACCTGGGACCGGCTGCACAGCGACTCGGCCCATCACGCGGTGCTGTGGATCTCGGAGTGGCCGCGGTCGCAGGTCTACCCCGGCTTCCTGTCTCCGCTGCTGCTCACCTCAGGCATCCAACGCACATTCACCTTGACGTGCACACCGGTCCGTGCCGATCTTGCCGCCCGGGACATCCGCAAGAAGAAGGTGGGCCTGCTCTCGGACGCCGCGCAGCGCGCGAAGATCGGCCAGATTGAGGATGCCGCGCGCACCGCCGAGTACAACGACGTGCTGCAGCAGGAGTCCGATCTGACGGCCGGACACGGCGTGCTGCGATTCACCGGGCTCATCGCCGTGTCGGCGCCGACCGTCGACGAACTCGATGCGGCGGTCGCGGCCATCGAGCAAGCGGCCGTGCAAGCCGCCTGCGAGACGCGACGGCTCGTCGGGCAGCAGGCGCAAGCGTTCGCCGCCGCCGCCCTGCCTCTCTGCCGATCCGTGTGACGCGCGGGGACGCACGAAGTACCTGACTGACGACTCTCTCGCAAGGGGACGCAATGCCTTCATTCCAAGACCCCGTCAGCGACGGCGCAGAAGCGTGCACGGCCCTGCGCGCCCTCGCCCACGCCACACGCACCTTCGACAACCCGGCACAGACGTACGAGGTGGTCGGCGACCTGCTGGGCGGACTCAGATCGCTCGAACAGGTGCTCGATCAGCTCGCTTTGGCGCACACCAACGCCGACGCGATCGCCCGCACCGACGACGGCGACCACTGGGCAGGGGTCGAGGAAGCCCACGCCGCCGCCCTCGCGCTACGCCGCGCATCCACTCTGGTCGCGAGAGCCGGCCTTGCCCTCGACCGGGCATCGCAGCACTCCGGCCGCATCGCGTGGGACTCCCTCTCGACCCCCGAGCCGGTCTCGGAGTCACTCGTGCCGCGCGTCAACGCCGCCGACTCGTTCCAGCCCACCGGCCTGTTCGGTACCCACCACTCCGTTCCGAGACCGCACCGTCGCGACGGGATGACGCTATGAACGCGCACGAAGGCGAACGCGTCCACACGACCGTGCTCGTGGATCCCGCGGGCGAACGCCGAAAGGAGCGTCACGCCCGGCGCAAGGCATCCCGACGCCTCAACGCCACCGCACGCGCCGCCACAACCGCCGAGGGCCGTGCCGAAGCGGACGCATTACGCGCGGAGCAGCGCGCAACCACTTACCTTCCCGAATCCGGCGAGGCGCGGCCCGCAGCGCTTCGAACTCCTGGGCACCTACGTCTGCCACGCCATCAAGACACCAGCGCCACGTTGGCGGGCGCCTACCCGTTCCTGGCCGAAGGTGGCCTCGGGTCGCGGGGCGTCTTCGTCGGCCAAGACCTCTACTCGGGTGCCTCGTTCGTCTACGACCCGTGGGTGCTCTACTCACTCGGGATCATCACCGCGCCGAACATCGTGCTGGCCGGGATCGTCGGCTCAGGCAAGTCGTCGCTCGTGAAGAGCCTGTACACGCGCTCTATCCCCTTCGGTCGCCGGGTCTACGTGCCGGGGGACCCGAAAGGCGAACACACCGCCGTGGCGGAAGCCGTCGGCGGACAGGCGATCGTGCTCGGGCACGGCATGGCGACCCGGCTCAACCCTCTCGATGAAGGGCATCGCCCAGCTGGCCTGTCCGACGAGAGCTGGGCCGGGCAAGTCGCCGCGCGTCGCCGCGACCTCATCGGCGCGCTCACCGAAACAGTGCTCGATCGACCACTCAGCCCACTCGAGCACACGGCGATCGACCTCGCTCTCGCCGAGACCGTCCGCTCGTGCGACACACCGATCCTGCCGATGGTCGTCGAACGCATCCTCTCTCCTGACGCCTCCCAACGCGCCGACCATCGGCTCGTCGAGGACGGCCGGGTCGTCGGGCACGCGCTGCGTCGGCTTGTTGCTGGCGACCTGGCCGGGCTGTTCGACGGGCCCAGCACAGTCACTTTCGATCCCAGCCTTCCGATGATCTCGCTCGACCTCTCGCGCGTCGCAGAGAACGCGACGCTCGTCTCGGTGCTCATGACCTGCTCCTCCGCGTGGATGGAATCCGCTCTCCTCGACCCGCACGGCGGGCAGCGGTGGGTTGTCTACGACGAAGCCTGGCGACTCATGTCACATCCCGCGCTGCTGCGCCGTATGGATGCGCAATGGCGCCTCGCCCGCCATTACGGGATCGCGAACCTCCTCGTGTTCCACAAGCTCTCCGATCTCGACAACGTCGGCGACCAGGGCTCCGCGATGCGCGCCATCGCCTCATCGCTTCTCGCCAACGCGGAGACCCGAATCATCTATCGGCAGGAAGCGGATCAGCTCGGGGCGACAGCGACCGCGCTCGGCCTGACGAGCACCGAGCAGGGCCTGCTGCCGGGCCTGGCTACCGGTCAGGGTCTCTGGCGGATAAAGGACCGCAGCTTCGTGGTGCAGCACCAGATGCATCCCGCAGAGCTCGCCGCGTTCGACACAACGAGCCGCATGACGGAGGGCGTGAGATGAGCACAGCACACGCAGTACGAGATCGATCGGACGTCATCCGCGCCCCCGCGGCTCTTCCGGTCATCAAGATGACGATCGCGCCGGACGGCACGATGACCGTCGCCGTCGACGGGACACCGTTCGAACCGCCGCGCTTCGGACCATCCTGGAACCGCGCGTCCTTCGCGGAGATCATCGACACGGTGCTGCGGGCGCACGGGTCGCCGGTGCGCGTCGTCATCTACGAGACGGATGGCGCGGTCTTCACCGACCTCATCACCCGGCCGCTGCGGGGCTCGATCACGTCGAGCGCACCGCCGCGTTCTCGGGGCGATGCGCGAAGAGCAACGGGCGAGCTCGTCTGCGCTCCCGAACCGCTCATCGAGGCGGCGCCGTTGATCGCGCCGCCTCGCGTCGTGCAGGGCAATGAGGGCTTCCTCGCCGGCGAAGAGGTTGCCGTCGCGATCATCGTGCGGCACGTCAAGGCATCCGCAGACGGATCCGCACGCGCACTGCTGGAACCGGACCTCTGCCGGGCGAGCGCCACTGGCGAGGTCGTCCTGGCCGGGCGCATCTCCGGCACGTGCGTGTTCGGAAGCATCACATGACCGGCAGTGGCGGTGTCAATATCTCTGGCCGCGACGGCCTGACAAACCTCGCGCTCCTCGCCCTCGTCGGGGTCGTCGCCGTCGCCGGCGTGTTGCGTGTCGCGGGCAACATCGCCGCGTTCCTCTCAGGTGCCGCGCAGCCGACCGGGGGCCTTGCCGCCGGGCTGGGTGTCTTCGGCTCCGCCGCTGATCCGGGAGTTGCGCTCGGCTCCCCCGGACTCAATGCCGCGGCCTACTGGGCCGTCGTGGCGGTTCTCGTGACGCTGATCTCCGCCGTGGGATGGTGGGCGTGGCGCGGCATCCGAAATCACATGCGGCACACCGGGCCCGACCCCAACCACATCGCCGGCATCGCCTCCGCGGCCGAGATTCGCCGCGCTGCCTCCGATCACTCTCTCCTGTCGAGGGCCGCGCACCTCCGGGCATCTGTCGCAACGCCACGGCCCGAAGACGTCGGCTACCTCGTCGGCACCGCGCGGGGAACGAAGGTGTGGACATCGGTGGAGGACTCCATCCTCGTGATCGGCCCGCCCCGCTCGGGCAAGGGCGCCCACATCGTGATTAACTCGATCCTCGACTCACCCGGCGCGGTCGTCACGACCTCCACCAGGCCCGACAACCTCACGACCACCATTCGCGCACGGATGAGACGCGGCCCGGTCGCGGTGTTCGACCCGCAACACCTCGCGCCGGGCGTACCAGCAGGCCTACGGTGGTCGCCAGTGCGCGGCTGCGAACTCCCCCTCACCGCGATGATCCGCGCTTCCGGCCTTGCCGCCGGTACAGGCCTGTCGGGCGCCGGTGTGGAGAACGGCGGGTTCTGGGAAGGCAAGACTCGCACCGCCCTGCAGGCGCTCCTGCATGCCGCGGCGCTCGACGGGCGCTCACCCGCAGAACTGTTCCGCTGGACGCTCGACCCGGCCGCGGCGAAGGATGCCGTCGCTGTCCTGACCTCCCACCCGGCAGCCGCGACGGGATGGGCCGAGTCGCTCGCGGCGATGATCGACGCAGACCCACGAACCCGAGACTCGATCTGGCAAGGCGTGTCGTTGGCGTTGGGTGCGCTGGCCGACCCACGCGTCCTCGACGCCGTCAGCCCGAGCGAAGACGAACAGTTCGATCCGGAGAGCTTCCTCCGCCACAACGGGACCCTGTACCTCCTCGCAACGGGAGCTGGCGCCGGGGCCTCCTCGTCCCTCGTTGCCGCGCTCGTCGAAGACCTCGTCGAAACAGCCCGCCAAGTCGCCGCACGATCACCGGGCGCGCGCCTCGACCCCCCACTGCTGCTCGCGCTCGACGAGGTCGGCAACCTCGCGCCCCTGCCCTCACTCCCCGTGCTAATGGCGGAAGGTGGAGGCACCGGCATCACCACGATGCCCGTGCTCCAGTCCCTCGCCCAGGCACGGCAACGGTGGGGTGACAACGCCGCTACCGCGATCTGGGATGCCAGTATCGCCAAGGTCGTGCTCGGCGGAGCGTCGGGATCGCGAGATCTCCAAGACATCGCCACCCTGATCGGTGACCGCGACGAGATCACCGACTCGATCACCGTCGGCGAACGTGGCATGCGCTCCAACCAGCGCTCGACACGCCGGGTGCCCATCATGCCGCCGGACGTCATCCGCACGCTGCCATACGGCACGGCGTTGCTGCTGCTGAGGTCGGCACCACCGATCGTCACGCGCATGCGCGAGTGGACCGCGCGCCCCGACGCGACATCACTGCGCACCGAACGGGCGCAAGTCGAAGAACAACTTCAGCGGGGATAGCCGACGCACCTTCCCGCTAAACGCCGACCAGCCGCCTCTCGTAGGAGCATCCGATGACCATCCACACCCAGCAATCACTCTCCGGGTTCCTCGCGTCGGAACCGCAGCTCGCGTTCAACGCGAAAGGCGAAGCACGCTTCTGGGCGCGCATCGGCCAGGAGCACTTCGAACGCAACGACGACGGCACGTTCACCCAGACCGAGACCACCTACCACGACCTCGTCATGTTCCGGCGAAACGCGGAACGGGCTTACGCGATGTTCAACAAGGGCGATGCCTTCATCGCCGAGGGCTACACGCACACGTCGACCCGGGAAGTGGACGGCACCACGGTCGAATCCGAGGAGTTCGTCGCGAAGCGCCTCGGACACGACTCCGCCCGCACGAACTACACCCTGCAGCGCCGCCGCAACACGCTTCCGCCCGTGGCGGCAGCCGCGCCTGCGCCCGCAAGGCCAGCTGTCCAACCGCTCGCCCGCTGAGACACCCGATGACCGTCGACGAGCCTCTCAGCTTCCCCGGGTACGAGTTCGAGCCACCGCTGCCAGACGGCCCCGACGCTGAGCCCGAGGGCCTGCCGAACGTCCCCCGCCCGGTGAACTGGAATCTACTCACCTCCGACCAAGCCGCATTCGAGTGGGTCGAGCTCGACCGCTGGGTGAACTGGCTGCGCCGCACGTACGGCATCGGACCATCGATCATCCCGCCGCTGTGGCATCGCCACGCAGAACTCGTCTGGGAGCTGTCCGCCCTGCACCTGCACTGGCTGTGCGCCTACGACGAAGAGCAGCACGGTTCCGCCCCTCTCGGCTGGCACCGTGACTTCAGCGAGGCTCGCGATCGCCTGCACGACTGGGTCGCCGCCTGCGGCTCCCGCCTCGATCGCGATCGGGCGACACGTCAGACGGCGTGGCCAGGCGAGGATCCAACGCCGTCGGTGGAAGAGATCACGATCGACGACCGGGCAGCCGACTTCCGCCGATTCGTCGTCGAAGACGTCGCGCGTCGGCGCGCAGTTGAGGACGCATTCATCGCGGCTGAGACCCACCGTCCAGAGTAGTTTCCGAGGCCTCCTCGCCATTCCGGCGTATCAACGGGAAGTGGCATGCGACGCTTCTCGTGATGCGGCGGGTGGCGGCGCAGGAGGGCGAGTCGCTCACGCATTCGAAGTCTGAGAAGCGTCGGCGCTCGTCCCTACGCTGGGAGCATGACGTTCACCGCGCTGCACCGGGCGCTCGGCCTCACGCCGTGCCCGCTGACCGACGAAATCCTCGATGGTGCGATCGCGGCGGGGGTCGCCGAAGCGAACGATCTCGATTGGAAGTCGGAGCTACCGCCGGCGAAAGGCCTGCCGCAGACGGACTTTCCGAAGGACGTTGCGGCGATGGCGAACAGCGGCGGCGGGGTGATCGTGTTCGGCGTGCGCGAGTCGCAGAAGGCTGCTACCGAGCGAGTCGATGTAGGAGAGCTCGACGAGGCATACGAGCGTTCCATACGGAGCGCGGCGATCACCGCCATCTCGCCCCCTGTCTTCGGACTCAACGTCCATCGCCTCGGCGTGGAAGGCAATCGCGCCGTGGTGGTGGAAGTGCCCGCGAGCATCGACGGGCCACACCTGATTTTCAAGAACGACTACTTCGCAGCCCCAGTCCGGAACGATTCTGACACCGTGTGGATGAAGGAACGCCAGATAGAAGCGATGTACCGGGCTCGCTTCGAGGAACGCCGACACGCCACTGAGGCGTTGGACGCGCTGTTCGACGAGGCCGCAGCAGGACGGGATACCGACAACCGCGCATGGCTAATCGCGGTGGCTCACCCACGTATCCCTCGCTTCCGCGACCGACTCACGCGCGAGGAAGCACGAGCGGTGTTAACAAAGACCGTAGGGTTGGCCCTCATCTACGCCGGGCGCGGAGGCGTCCACCCTCTGGAAAACGTCGACCTCGACAACCCGCGTCCCGGATTGCGCCGCTGGGTCGCCATGAACAAGGCAAGCGATGAACGCTCTCTCTGGAAAGAAGCTTGGGTGAGCATTCACCACGATGGTTCCGTGACGATCGCCGCGGCGGTCGGCGGGCATCGTATGAGCAGCGACGCCTACTTCGAGGGCTGGCAGGTGCAATCTGCCGCCATTGAGTGCGCCATCGCCGACCTCATGGCCCTCACGCGGACCACAGCCGAGACGATCGACAACGACGAGTACGACTTGCGTCTCGGGATCCAGTGGACGGGTGGTCAACCGTTGACGATCCTGACGACGGACAACATGGGTTTCACCTATGAGGGCGTGTCGGTGCCACTGCACCGCTACACCCGGGTCGAAACGACCGTGAATGTCCTCGAGCCGCCAACGGACTTCTATTGGCACGTGCACGACTTCGCCCAGGATTGCGTCAATCAGGGCGGCATCACGAACGTGCTCATGATCCAGCCACCTTCTCGCGACGAGCCTGCATAGTCGGCTCCGTCAGAGCTGGATGTCGTGGTCGCGCTTGGCCAAGTCCGCCGTCATCCACTGGAACATGGGGAGCGATGAGGTGAGCGAAGAAACGACGCCGCCGCGATAATGGGCATTCGCTACCTCAAGGGCGCGGCGGCGCGGCTCGGTATACACGTCGAGAGGGAGCAGCCCCGCCCGAAAGCGCGCCCGCGAAACCTCGGCGACTCGCGCCCGCAGCTCAAGCTCGTGATCTGCGAAGTACACGTCGGCGATGGCCAGAATCTCACGGGCCACCCGGCGCGCCTCTGAGTGTTGCTGTAGTGCGTGCACCAACTCTCGTGGAGTAGGCACGTCCTGATCCCTGATCCGCGCCATCTCGTCCCCGGTGCGCCTGCGGGCGAAGAACGCATCTGCGGCGCTGTCGTTGTGGCGCCGCTCCGCTGCCAGGACGCGGTGGAGCCGTCGGTCTGGCAGTCCGGCACGAGCGCGACGACGCTGCAGACGCCTGGCCTCGTTCTCACGCTGTCGATACGACTCCTGCTGGGAGGGACTGGGTGACCACTCGGTTGCGCGCCCGGCTGCGCGCGCCCGAGCGACCGAGCGCCGACGGGCCTCGTTAGCCTTCTCGGGATCCGCGGCCTCTCGCTCCCGCCGCCGCTCGGCGATCGCTTCACGGTTTCGGTAGTAGTACTCGCGCTGCGCCTGCTTGTACGCCTCTGGATGCTTCTGCTTATAGCGCTCGCGTGCCTGCTGACGTTCCTCCGGATGCTGTCGTGCCCATTCCTTTGCCCGCTCGATGCCCTTCTGCCGCCGCTCCTTCTCATCTCGCTCGCGTTGCGCGCGCCGACGCTCGCGCTCGCGGTTCGTCTTGCGGATGTACTCACGGTTTCGCTCCCGGTAGTCGGCGTAGTAGGTCGGGTGAGCGTCGTTCCATGCCCTCCTCTGCGCGGCCAGCCGGGCCGAGCGCTCGTCTGGATCGAGCGGGTCACTCATCGTGGCCCACCGCAAGTACGCCGCTGAGTTCAGCGAGGGCGGTGAACAGTTCTTCGCGCGTCGCGGTCGGGTCGATGATCGCGCGCGCGACCAACACCCGCATCCGCGCCCGCTCGACGTCAGACACATCGCCGAGTCGCGCCATGCACCACTCAATGTCTTCGCCCAGATGGTACGTGGGGTCGTCGACCTCGATGTCCGGGTAGTAGAGGAAGGCGAGCACCGCAACGTGCTCGAGGACGGCGTCGACATGCTCTCGATCGGTCATACCTGTAGGTGCGCGAACCACTCCCACCCTGCGGCGATCAAGCCTCTTTCGAGAACGCACGTTCCAGAAGTTCAGCCGTCGCCGGGTTCACCATCTCGTTGCGCCGGATGTAGTGCTGGACGGTGATCTTTGGATCTGTGTGGCCCAGTAGCTCCGCCGCAAGCTCCACGCCGGCCCGCTCATTGATCGCCGTCGCGACCGTGCGGCGGAATGCGTGCGGCGTGACCCCGGTGATGCCGGCGAGCTCCATGACCCGTCGAAGCTGGCGTCGCACGTTGTTCGTCGTGAGGGGCGTGCCCTCTCGGGTACAGAACAGCAGCGCGTCGAGCGACGCATCGCTGAGTCGGGCCAGACGTCGACGGACGGCCTCGGCCGTGAACGTCGGAATCGCGACTGTGCGCCGAGACTTCGCGGTCTTCGGGTGGTCCTGCCGTTGGGTGGGCTCACCCTTGTTGCTGACGATCGTGCCAGCGATGCGAACTGAGGGCACCGCGCTCGTGATGTCGACGTCGCGGCGTCGAATGGCGAGCACCTCGCCGATGCGCGCGGACGTTCCGAGCATGACCTCGACGATTGCGCTGAGCTGCCCGTCGGGCTTTGGTCCGGATATCGCGCGGCCAGCCTCCCACACGGCGATCGCCGTGCGGATGGCAGTCACTTCGACAGGGGTCAGCGCATCGGGCGTGCTTGTCTGCCGAGTCAGTCGAGCGACGTGGTCCATTGGATTGCGCGGCAGGACCTCATGTCGCACCGCCAGGCCGAACGCCAGGCGAAGCACGACGCGCGCGTGCTTCGCTCGGCTGTAGCTTCGCTTGTTCAGCTGCTTGAGGAGTTGATCGCAACGTGCGACGCCGATCTCGCGCAGCGTCAGGTTGCCGATCGCCGGCATGACGAGGGTTCGCATGTTGCGCTCGTACAACTGCCGTGTGGTCGTCGACACCCGGCCCTCCTGATCCACGTCGTCAAGCCAGTAGTCGACGAGTTGTGAGAACAGGCTGTCGGGCGTGAGCACGGAAGTAGAGGGCTGGAAGAAGCTTCTCGTTGAGAACTTCACCTTCAGCGTGCGTTCGGCGAGAGCAGCCGTCGCGGCAGTGACCTGGACCTGCCTCGTGCGGCCGTCCCAGTCGCGGTAGCGAGCCCGCGCGACCACGCGGCCCCCGGCGGCCGGCAGAAATCCGATCTCACCGAATGTACCGATCGCAAGCCGCTGCCGGCTCATCGGGTCACCGCCGATCGGCGAGTGGCGACGCTTCGGGCTCTCGCTGAGCGTCGACCCAAGCACGCACGTCCGAGACAGCGAACGTCAGATGCTTGCCGTATCGGTGAGCTCGCGGTGCACGACCCTTCATCCGCCACTCGTAGATCGTCGAGACGGGAACGCGAAGATAGGCGGCGAGCTCGTTGATGTCGAGAAGCTGCTCCAAGCCCCACATCTCGAGGGAGAGGCTGTCGTCTGCGTTCATACCAGATAGGTGCGCCGGGCGTCGCACGATCAATCGGAGACAACCGCCGCGAACTCGCGCGTGCCGATGCCGACTGATTGCCGAGGCGCCGAAGACGGTCAATTAGGTAGGAATTCGGTGACAGGGTCATGTTTCACCAACTAAGAAGTCCCGGGAACCCTTAGGTTCCCGGGACTCTCCGGTCGGGATGACAGGATTTGAACCTGCGACCCCTTGACCCCCAGGTAGACGGTTCGGCCTGGTTCCTTGATTTTCCGGGGACCCCTGCGACTCAAACGGCGTCATTTCACGTCATGGATTGCATGGTTTGCATGCTTCAGGTCCCGGCCAGGTCCCGGCTCTTGGCAGCTGGCAACAACTCCGTCGGCGTTTTCGGGGGGTTTATGGAGGAACTCTCGAAGAGCGTCACACAGGAAGGTGCGTCCCGGGTCGCGCGTGATCAGAGGAGTTCGCGCGCGTTCCTGTTCCTCTTCTATAGAGAGCGGTGAATAGGGAGGTTCCCCTTCGCGCCCGCTTACACAGAGGTGTGCCAAGGTCTCGCGACGATTGAAAGCCGCTCAGCCGAAGGCGCCGCCGACGGCGAGCGATGTGAAGGCTTCCACGACTCCGCCGACGGCAGCGGTGAGCACGGGCAGCCCGATCTTGTCGGCGGCGGCCCGCAGTTTGCCGACCTTCCTGACAACCTCACCCGTTTCCGGCGCTTCATGCTCGGCTGCAGCGCGCAGTTCCTCAACCGCACGGAGCAGCTCGGCACTGTCGGTGCCGGGGACCTGCTCGGCGGCTGCGCGCACGCCGTCGAGCAGCTGAATCGCTTCCTTGAGACTGATCCCCTTAGTACTGGCACGAGCCTCGGTACCGATCGCCGTCGGGCCGTTGGAAGCGTGGATCGTCGTGTTGTACTGCGTGCCGATGTGCTGACTCACGGCGGCATCAACCTGATCCTTGCGAGGCAGTTCGGTGAGCGGGGTGGAGGCCGTCAGGTCGGCTATGACGTCGACGAGCTGGGTTCGAATCTGGCCGAGCACGCCAGCGATGGCCGATCCGGAGATCGTGAAGGACATACCGATGATTTGTTGGAAAGGCGATTCGAGCTCCTGGTTCCACACCATCTGCGCATACGCCAGGCCGGCGCTCGTGAATGAGACATCGCCCAGGGTCACTAGTCGTTCGAGCTCCTCAACGGGTTGCCGTAACGGAAAGTGCTCGGGCACACCCTTCTGAGCCTTCTGAGGCAGCTCGATGCGATGGAACTTCTGGCCCTGGACGTGGGTGTTGCCGCTGATCGAGTTGACGGAGATCGGCGGAGTGGGGAGGCTCCGGTAGGGCGGTACGTCGACGCCTTCTTCGTAGCCATTCAGCTCGTTCCGTGCCCATTGGCGCAGGGAGTCCGACCCCGTCTCGGCGCCGAGCAGCAGGCACTTGCGCAGCAGGCCGGCGAGCGGCTCGGACTCATCGAGCGCCGTCTCGCGGAGGGCACGCAGCAGAGAGTCGGTCATGTCGGCTTCCTCCCTCTGTGAGTCGAGGCTGACTCTATCGGCAGACTCGAGTCCTGGGGCACGGTGTTGCCCTTCGCGCGAAGTGGAGTTCTGCGCTCATCCGTCGGCTAAGGTCTCTTCATCGCTGACTCCCTCTGGGAGGGCGCGCTGCTCGGTGGTGGCGGTCTGGATCCAGTCGCGAGGGACGAGGGCGTCACCGTCCCGCCAGGCTTCGATGATGGAGTCTTGGAACCAGTCGTCGCTGAAGTCGGCGTGGTCGAAGGCGATGATCTGGAGCTTGCCATCCAGCTCCTGAACGGTGTCGAACATCAACTTGTAGAGCTTGCGCGTGTTGTGGCGGTCAGTGTCGTTGAGTTCGGTGAGGTCGCCGCCGCTTTCGCGGTCGCGGGGGAAGAACGCCTGGCTGGGCTGGTCCAGGACGATGAAGCGAGGCACTGGGCGGTTCGTTTCGATGAAGAAGTGCTGAAGGGCGAGGTAGGCGGTCAGGTGGTAGCCGACCCAGCTCATGCCGCTGCCGATGGCTCCGGCGTCCATGTAGGCCGGGCCCTCTGGTGTGTCGGCGACCACCGTGAGCCGGTAGGGGTCGATGCGAACGCTGTGGTCGGAATGCTCGAGAGGTAGGGATCGCGCAAGCTCTGTCATCCGCCGTCCGACTATGGCCAGCTGTGAGTCCACTCGCGATCGCAGCGCCTCGGGGTCGAGGGCGTCTGAGAGCCGCTCGGCCTGCGCTTCGAGGGTTTCGATCGTGCGCTCCAGCGACTGGATGGTGTCGTCCGTCTCCAGGGTCGTGGTGTCGAGGTACTGGGCGATGCGGCCGCGGACGAAGCTCTGGTGGTCCCAGGCGCGTTGCGCTGCCGCGCGGATGTCATCGGTTCGGGCCAGGGCGTCAAGGGCGGCCTCGATGTCGGTCAGCTCGGCGCGCACTTGCGCGCGTTCTTGGACGAGGCCGGCGCGCGCGGCGCTGACGCGGGGTTGGTCGCGCTGAGCGAGCTCGAGCCGGCGGGAGACTCGTCCGAGGTTGTGCTCGAGGGCATCATGGACGCCGGGATCGCTCAGCGGTGTCTGGCAGATCGGGCACGCGGGGTGCTCGTCGATCGCGTCGGGGATCAAGCCGATGGAGGCCAGACGGGCACGGTGCTCGTTGAGCTCGTCGCTGTAGTCGGAGTCGACTCTGGCGAACTCCTCGAGGCCGTGGATCTTGTCGTTGAGCTCGCGCACACTGTTCCGCAGCGTGGTGCGCCGTTCGAGGAGGCCGTTGGCTTCGGAGGCACTGTCGACGGTGTCCACCCTGGGTGGCGGTTCCTCGGCGTTCAGGATCTCGGTGAGCAGCCGGAACGCCTCACCGGCGTCGGTGGGGACGGTGTCGATAGGGAGCAGTCCGGCGTCTTTCGCGTCGGCGATGAGCCCGGCGGCGCGGCCTACGCCGAGCTGCCGGGTGAGGCGGGCTTCGTCGAGCTGGAGGCTGTGTCGCCGGATGTCGCGGCGCAGTGCGGCGAGATCCTCTCGCTTGCGCAGCGCGTCTGGGTCCTGTGCGCCGAGGAAGTACGGCAGGGTGTCGCGGATGGCCTGCTTCTGGAATTCGCGGTTCTGATGGTGGAAAAGGATGTCGGGGTTAGCGACTTCCCCTTGACCTTGGAAGACGTAGTAGAGCGCGTGGCGCAGGTTGGCCGCCAAGGCTCGGCGAGTCTGCCCTTCGGCAGGGACGTGCAGGTTCTCCTCGATGCCGATGAGGCCGCCGAGGTAGTCGACCAGGTCGTCGGTGTTCGAGTTGGTGTCGAGCTCTTCGAAGGGCGGGGCTTGGTCCTGGCCGACGATGAGCATCACTTGTGCGGTGGTTGCCCCGTGCGCAGGTGCGGGGCGTCCGATGAAGAACTTGGTGTCATCGACGTTAGCGAGCAGCCCGTACCAGGCGACGGCGCTCTGGATGGGACCGAGCGGCACGTGGGGGCTGTCGCCTCCGAGGAGGAAGCGGAGGATGCCGATCAGGCTGCTCTTTCCGGTACCGGATTCGCCGCTGATGATGTTGAGCTCGCCGGGCCGAAATTGGAGTTCTCGGGTTTGCCCGGTTCGGCTGTAGAGGACGAGGGTGTCCAGTTGCATCATGGTCGCACTCCCCACTGGGCGAGGGTCGTGGGCTCGTCGGCATCGGTGCCGGCGAACCATTTGCCGAGGAAGCCAGCAGCCTTCTGACACGCGATCCAGTCCGCGGTGGGCTGAAGATTAGCGCGCCGGCGACTGAGCGTCCCCGCGGCGATCGTCCCGGGGCCACTGTTGAGGATCGTGTGAGTAAGGCCATAGATGATAGCGGCGGCGGTGTAGGGGCGGAAGCTGCGAGCCCGGTCGGGAAGGTCCATCAGCAGCAGCGGGTGGTCACGCAGCCACGGCCACATCGATGCTGAGGTCCTCCCAGGAAGGGCGTCCCGCGTGGGCTTGTGCAATGCGCTGGGCAAGATCAGGAAGGCGTAGACGATGGGGAGCGCTTGCTGCGCCTTCGCCGCGTACTCGGTGCACGCACGCTGGAGTAGTACCGAGCAGAAAGCGGGGTTGAATAGCGCGCTGGATTCGGAGTCCAGCGCGGCGGGGACGGCAGCGACGGTCATGCGGCACCCTCGGCTGCGCCAGCGAGGCGGACTTCATCGAGGCGGTGACGGAGCAGCTCGACCCAGTCGGGGTGCCAGCCGATCTCGAGCCTGTCGGCGAGGATGTGGAGCGAGCCGAGCGGGATGTAGCCGGAGCGGACATCCCTGCGAATCTCGGGGAGGTCGCGTCCCTGGAGGATCATGTATTGCTCTCGAGCGCGGCGGTGCTTGTCGGCGTCGGCGTCGGCTTGTTCCGGGACGGATTCGCTAACTGGGAGGAACACCCGGTTCCATTCTTCGATAAGGCGTCGGTCGTAGGTGTCGAGTTCTCCGATGTTCAGCAGTTGCTCGCGCTGCCAGCGGGAGCGTTGCAGGAAGGCGCGGTTGTGATCGTAGACGGCATGCCGAATCCGGTCATGGTGCAGCAGGATGAGCTTGAGCTGCTCGACGAAGATCCGGTCATCCTCGTGGACTTCCTGTTCGGTCGGCTGAGGGGCATCCCCGAAGTCGAGCGGAAGGTTGTCGTCGCGCAGGGAGTCGGCGATCAGCAGCAGACGTGCCTCGATCTCCTCCAAGTCGATCCAATCCGCCGTCCCACCGGCGACACGGGTGAGATGGTTCATCGCCCGTCCGTGCCACCAGCCACGCAGGCGCTCCACGAGCGGCAGTCGTCGCGGCGCCGTTGTGGTCTTTCGCACTGTGCCGAGAAGCCGTTCGGTGAGGGTCGCAGCGTCGACGGCGGCGTCAAGCACGGTGACCCGGGCCAGCAACGCCCGCCGCTGATCTTCATTCAGCGAGAGATACTTAGCGTGGTAAGCGGCGTGCCCCTGATTGCCCCCCGCGCGGGCGACCGTATCAAGCTTCGCCCGCGCCGCGGTGACGTCGCGATCGCTACGGTCAGGGGCGAGCAGACTGGAGGCGGATCCGGGTGGCGCGGTCGTGGTAGTCAGGAGGAAGAAGGCCGCGTTGTCGCCGTCGGACTCGATCCAATTGTGCAGGGTCTTCCAAAGGTCGGTGCTGGCGTCGCTCAGGGAGCCTCGGCTATTGACATGGTGCTTGATCTGCCAGAGCTCGCGAGCGTCGCCGTCATCTTCGAAGGTGATGTCGTCGATCGTCTCTAGCGAGATGCGGAAACTGACCTCGCCCTCCATTCGCTGTAGCGGGATCAGCAGAGCATACTCAACCTGCGCGAGATAGCCGAGAGCAGACCCGGCCGCGCTGAATCGGTTGGGGGCGGCGATGCTCATGAGCATGACGGTAGCAGCGAGCTCCGTCATGCCGCGGTCCCTCACTGGTGCGTGTCGCTGCCGCCCCGAACTATTGCAGACAGCTCCCCTAGCGTCCCTTTTCTTGCTTCCGCGGTCGCTTCATCGTGTCGCTCGACTCCCACACAGCATGCCGAGACCATCGCCGACACCGGAGGGGTGATCCTCACGATCTGCGGCGAGGGCACGCGTGCATGAGATCGCGCTAGACGGAAGCTTGCGTGGAGTCAGCCTCCGTTGCGAGGACGTTGACGAGGTCCGCTGTGTTGCTGAGCAGCACGGTGTCGTAACGCTGATCAACGTGGCCCTGACGCAGCCGGTGGACCCACTGCCGCTCGGTGACGACAACGTCGCAGTACACCGCCGCGACAGGAAGGGCAACAACATCGATGAAATCGTTCGGCTCCCACTTCTGCTCGGTCTGGCGGTGCTTATCGGAGCGCATGACGTTGCTGACGTAACGAGTGGGCAGGTCGTCCATGAATCTCATCAGGTCAGCAACGGTGGCGTGGTCGACAAACTCGTCCCAGGTAACACCGATGCGCCCGAGCGCCTGGGTCACCGCCGGTCGGATGTCTCCGAGGTCTGCGCCGCGAACCGCTTGGTCGACGGCTCCTCCCGTCAGCCCGTATTCCGCGATGGAGGCGGCAACCTTGTTCTCGAACTCGACGAAGCGCTTGCCGTGGTCGGCGGCGGCAAGATCGAAGCCCGCAGCGCGGAACGTGTCGGGACCAGCGCGATGCAGGTGTTCTTCGATCACTTCGATGAGAGCGAGTTCCAAGTGCGATCGTCGATCGCCAGGAATCGATGCACCACCGCCCGGCAAGGCACTGTAGTCGGGCTCGGGCCAGTTGATCCGGTCTCCGGTGATGTGCCGTAGCCCGGTTCCGAAGACCGTCTGCTGGCGCAAGCTTTCAGGGCGTCCGAAGCGGCGCTGTAGCGCAGCATCCAGTTCCATATCCAGGATCCCCAGAGGGAGCGCCATGGTCTGCTGCTGAGCAAGTTCGCGCATCACATCTACGACGTCATTCCGAGATCGATCGTGGCTACGCTTGCTCGTCTCCCAGTAGCGGTACAGATCGAGGGGGAACACCACCGTGCCTGCTACTACCGCGGCGCGTGCGGCAGCCAGAGCCTCGATGAACGCTGTGCCCTGGGGGTGACCTGTCGCTGCGCGAGCGAGGTCGATCCACTTGTTCTGGTCGAGGTAGACGCGCAGCACGCCCTTATACTGACGTCCGCAACCGTGGCTCTGCTGTCAGACTTGCCGACGTCTTCAGCCTCTCGGATACATATCTGATTCGCCGCCCGCTGGCGCCGGTAACGCGATCTGAATCGGCCTGACTTTCGTTCCTATCGGGAGGCTTGTCCGGCAGGTGCCGGTTGGCCTGATTCTTGGTCAGCGTAGTACGCGTCCTCGACCTCGATCGGGGTGCGCATGTCGAGCTCTCCGTGGAGGCGCTGGTTGTTCCACCACCACACCCATTCGAGGGTCGCGAGCTCGACCTGCTCGACTGTCCGCCAGGGGCCGCGCTGACGGATGAGCTCGGTCTTGTAGAGGTTGTTCACTGCCTGGGCCATCGCATTGTCGAACGAGTCGCCGACGGTTCCGGTGGAGGGGACGGCGCCGAGTTCGACGACACGGTCGGTGTAGACCATCGCCATGTAGTTCGAGCCGTGGTCCGAGTGGTGGGTCAGCCCGGTGAGCTCGCCGCCAGCGTCCCACGCGGCCAAATCGAGGGCCTGCAGCGGCAGGATCTCGGCCTTGAGCGTGGCGGCGACGTTCCATCCCACGATCCGCCTCGAGTAGACGTCGGTGACGAACGCGACGTAGGCGAACCCAGACCATGTCGCGACGTAGGTCACGTCGCAGACGCAGACCTAGAGCCGGCGCGGGCCGTCGGCCGTGAATCTCCGGTTAACGAGATCCTGCGGCAGCGACTGCGTCCGATCGGTCTTCGTCGTGAACACCCGCTTCGACTTCTTCACCCCGCGCACCTCGGCCAGCCGCATCAGCCGCTCGGTCTGGTCGCGGCCGATGTCCCAACCTTGCCGGCGCATCAGCGCATGCATCTTCCGCCGCCCGTAGACGCCGTAGTTCTCCGCATGCAGCCGGGCGATCTCCGGCACGAGGAGGTCGTCGCGCAGCCGACGCGCTGACGGCGCACGACCGACGGCGGCGCGATAGCCGCGGGAAGTGAGGAACCCTTGAACTGCCGGTCGGAGGACACGGCAGATGAGCTCGACCCCGAAACGATCCCGGTACTCGTCGATGAACCGGATCATCTCGGTCAGGGACGGTCGAGCTCCTTCGCGAAAAACACGCTCGCAGCCTTGAGGATCTTGTTCGCCTTCCACAGCTCGGCGTTCTCCTTCTGCAGCCGCTTGATCTCCGCCGCCGCATCGGTCGTGAGCCCGGGCTTCACGCCGGCGTCGACCTCGTAGCGACGCTGCCAGAGCCGCAGCGTCTCGGGGCTCATCCCGAGCAGACCGGCCACGTGACGGACCGCGCTCATCATCGTCGAGTGCCACGGCCGCGTCTCCGCGAGCATCCTGAGCGCCCGCTCACGCATCTCCGGCGAGTACTTCCTGTTCATCGAGTTCCATCCTTGCTTGAAGAACGGAACGAAAGTCAGGCCGATTCAGTTTGCGTTCGCGCATGTGGTTCATCTTGGCCAGTTGCGCCTCGTACGCGGCGTCGCCGAGATCCTTACGGATCTGGGGTCCGAGGTCGTTGCCGGCTTTGTCGATGAATCTGAACCCGCCCTGCTGACCGAATGCCCACAGCGCGGAGCCCTCAAGGAGTGGGGTGGGAGCGTAACTCGGCTCGGTCCCGTACAAGTTGTCCAGGCCCGCCGCAATCTCCATCTGCACCAACCAGGGACGGCCGAGGAGGTATGTGAAGTCGGAGAGCTCCGCCATGACGTCGGCTACGTGGCTACGTTGCCGTGGGCTCGGGACGCGGTGCGCGACTTCCATGAAGTGGGTGCCGGATAGCGGAAACTGCGCTCGCCCCTCCTCTTTCGCGCGACGGGCGGCGGCCAGAAGGTCTGCGTATCCGGCGAGCACGACGACGGGACGCCCGTTCTCGCTCACGTGGCCCGCTTCGGCGAGTCGCGCCTTCGCGAGCTGAATGTAGTGGTTCAGGTCGAGGTAAACGAGCGGAACCGGAGGGCGCGTGACACTGGCCCACACCATCTCGTCAGCAACTGGCGCCTTCAGCATCACAGGTCTAACCGTAGGACCGTGTCCTTCGATTCTCCACGAACCCCGCTGACGAAGGTGATGCTTCGCACCAGGCGGCTCGCCCACACGAAGCCACTCCCTTGGTCGTCAAAGGGTGCGATAGTGCATCGAGTCCGGTGTCGATCGGAGCGCGGGCAGCGCTTGGAACTCACCGGTGGGCGGCACCTCGGGTATCAGCGGATGGCGCACTACAGGGCCCCACTGATTCCACTGTGTACGGAGTCGAGACATGGATGGCTGCTCATCGGCCAGCGCGGCTTGAAGGGGAGATTCGTCGGCGATCCAGATGCGTAGCTCCGCGATCGAATGCTGAACGCTTTCGAGTCTCGTGTTCGGCACATCGATCCATCGCCTTGTGGATGCGACGGCGATCTCGACAACTCGAAGGCGAGTGTCGATCAATCGTCTGATGTCATCATCCCAGCGTTCCGGGCTTCCGTCGATTACGCCGACAGCGTCGTCGACTGCGATCCATGAGGCCGACCGCAACGCAAGGGGTTTCGGCTCCAGTCTCGTGCGCGCGTCCAGGTTCGCAGGCAGGAAGGTCGAGAGTGGCATCTGATCGAGGTGGGACACGGCGAAGTCCCAGGACGGCATCGTTGCGTCGAGTGCGCTTGCGTCGACCGTAATGAGTGGACCGGTGCTCTCGACCGTGCTGACTTCGAATCTCTCCGTTCGGGGAAGGAGGCGTCGAGCGAGGACAAGCGCCTGGAAACACGGGTTGATGTCGCGGTGTTCGACCTGCTGGACGCGGAAATGGGCATGGGGCGTGTTTAGCCGCGCCTCGAGGAGAGTCATTCGGTTGGTGCCGAAAAACGCACGCGCACGATCCCAGGCCGGCATCCTGCCTTCCTCTTCCGCGGACGGGAGAGTCCCGGCATCGGCTCTGATGTGGAGAGCGCGAATGGCTGCGAGCCCGGCCTCCGAACCCTGCACGAACGAGGTGGCAAGGCTCAAAGCTGCCGCGACGTGCACGACGTCTACGCGGCCGCTTTCGGTGACGAACTGGTCGGTGAATCCGTCCCAAATGAGGGTCTCGTGGGTTTCGCTGTTTCGCATGTCGGGCAACACGACACTACTCACGAGCGCCCCCAACGCCCCACCTTCACTAACCAGCCGCTCCCTCAGGTTCGCGAGCATTGGAGGCGTGCTCCACTCCCCTACTCGGAGACAGTGGGCCGCCCAGCTGTACTGACGAACGGGACCCTCAATCGTCCTCTTGTAAGCATCGGCGAGCGCCAGAGCTCGCGCTTCCGAGTCGTCCGTCTGCGTGAGCACGCTCTCATAAGCGCGGGTAGCGGCCAAGCGAGCTCGGTGCAGTGCGGGTTCCGCCGCCCGCAGATGCTCTCGGAATTGATCAGCAATCGTGGGATCGGCGGCGAGATACCTGTTGACCAACGTGTTTGTGGCGACGTACGCAGCGATCGGGTCGTCGCAGTCGACGATCTGGCCGACTGCGTACACGCCGGCGAGCACGTCAGTCACGTGCGGTATGCCTAGTGAAACAAGGTGTGGGATCAGCTGGATGAGCAGGTCTGAGCCTCGATACGCATAGTGCTGCAGGACCCGTTCCGCTCGAAAGGAACCCTGAGTTCCGGCTGGCGGGATATCCATTCCGAAAGCTCGTCGCAGGCACTGGCCGTCCCCACCGGACTTGCGGGAGGACCACCAGTCGGCTGCGTCGGCAAGTGCGCTTCCGATACCCGCACTGACCGGGCCATCGGCTTCGATCGCGGTGATCAGGTGCGCCGGGAGCTCGTCGAGCAGGTCCAGCAGCTCATCTGCCCGGAGCGGATCATATGGTGCGAACGGTTCGAGCGAAAAGAGCAGACTGACAGCACGGTCGCGTCGCTGCAACAACTGATCGACCCAGCCCTGCAGTTGTTTGTAACCATCTCCGGGAGGTAGGAGGTCCTGGCTCAGCGATGTGATGGCGTCCGCAAGGGCATCCGCATGCCACCGCCAGGGCGGTTCATCAATAGGAACGGTGTGATAATCACGGGCGGAGCGAGGCAGAGCCGACACACCGCGTATCGGCGCCAAGAGTCTCTCAATGGCGCGTGGTGGCAGCGTCACGAGAGTGTCCGGGCGGGCGGACGATGGTCCAAACTCAGGACGATCCGATCGCAGATGTCCGGTGCACTTGTGTGTTCCCAGAATCGGAGCACCAACCACCCCGCCGCGCTGAGAACCTCAGTTGTCTCCGCGTCTCGCGACACGTTGGACCGGACCTTCTCCGCCCAGAAATCGCCGTTGCGGACAGGCGCGGTGTAGTGGTCGGGGCAGCCGTGCCAGAAACATCCGTCTATGAAGACCGCGATGTGCGGACGTGTGAAGACGATGTCGGCTCGTCTACGGCCCCCGAGCGGGGCGAAGTCGACGCGATAGCGCAGACCTTTCGCGTGGAGAATCCGTCGGACTGCGAGTTCGGGACCAGTGTCGCGTCCGCGGTTCGCGACCATCGAGCGCCGCACACCCTCTGACGAGGCCCATGACGTGCCGCCCATGGTGAGTCCCCTTTACTTCTTCTTCGGAACGTCGACGATCGGGATGTTGCCTTCCTGTCGAACGCGGAAGCCGAGCCTGCCTTCAGGTGCCGACGCGTAAGGCAGCACCATCGAGAACAGGGTTGCAACGTCGGCGGACGCCACATCCTGCGGCCACTTCTTGTGGTCGGCGCGTTCTCGTTTCTCCGCTGGGCTGAGCCCGGCGGGCTGGACCGGATCGGCGGCGAAGGTAAGGAGGACTGCTCCACGAGTCCCGGGCTGCGACAGATCGTCCGCGACAGGCCCGCCAAATCGGAGTCGAGGGTGTCCCGCGATGTGCTGCAGCGCGTGACGTTGCCGGAAGGAGCTTCCGGAGAATCCGGCGCGATCTCCGCGGCGGATGCGGTTCACCATTGCGACCGAGACGCCGTCGACGTTCCGGTGTTGATTGCCAGACAGTTCGGGGACGAGTACCGCCCAGTCGGTCAGGGTTCCGGTTTCGATCGCCTGGTCCATGAAGCGGAGGTGGGGCGCGAAGTTGAAGCCGGGTGTCCATTGGAAGCCGGCGAGGCGCTCGCGGACTTCAGCCGCGGGGACGATCGCATATCGTGCGAGGAAGGGGCGTTCGGCGGAGTTCGTGTCGTCCAGCTGGTCGTTGTCGAACGCCTCGAGCCCGTTGGACAACTCCCGGTAGGTGAACTGCACGGGCTCCGAAAGCCGTTCCACCCAGTCGCGTACGAGGTTGAAGTGCGTCGGGTTGGCGTTCGCGTCCCTGTCGGGTTGACGAGGGAAATCCTGGACGATTCCGCCCTGCCCCTGTACGTCGAGCTCCGCGTTGTACATCTTGTTTCGTGCTGTCGGCTTGAGCCACGGGAGTTCCTGAAACACCAGGGGCGGGACGTCGATCGGGCGGACCACGGGGTGTCCGTCGTTCGTCATCTGAGCGAACGTCCGCAGCTGAGCACGGAAGTCCTCCTCGTCGCGGAGGATGCTCTCGAACGCGCCGTAGAGGTCGTACTCTCGTCCGCGGTTGTCGGTGGCCCTGCGGGCGATGTAAAGACGGACCAGATCGCGGTATCCCTTGCGATAGCCGAACCATCGGCCCATCTGCATGAGGCTGTCGGCCGCGAGAGCGCGCCGACGGTAGTAGGTGATGGTGAGTTCTTCGACGGTGAACCCTCGGCTGAGCTTGGCACCGCCGACGAGGATGCGCCACACCCGCTCGCCTTGGAAGTCGAGCTGCTCATAGTCGGCGTTCTTATCTCCGTTGACGACGACCACGGGAGAGCGCTTCACGGTCATCCGGTCGACTGCCTGTCCGACGTACGTCCAGACGGCGTCGAAGTCGTCCGGGAGCGTGGCGCCCCACTCGGCGGTATTTCGGCTCGCCCAGACCCTGTGGAAGTCGTTTTCGTACAGTTCACGGAGCCGCTCCTTCGTCTTCGGAGAGCTGTACGCGTTCTTGAGCCAGAGCGCGTCGATGCGCTCCCGGAGTTCCCTGTGTTCCTCGGTTCGCACGGACTCGTGGACGAGCATCGTGTGGTGATAGAAGGTTCCCTGTCCGTTGGCTTCGCGCCAGAGCTTGATGGCGCCGGTGACGACGAACGCGTCCAGTGCCTCCGCGAGTTCTTCATCCTCGTCCCTGTCGTCGAGGTCCCTCACGAACGCGGCACGGTTCGAGAGGGCGGGATCGTCCTCACTGCCCTCCGGTAGGGCGCGGAGGTCGTGGAAGGACACACCTCCCATGTACTGCGGCGGCGGCTGGAGAGAGAGGATGAAGTCTCGGGGGAAGATGTCTTCGGTGTCGGTGGGATCCACGAACACGTTGGCGAACGGGGTCGCGGTGTAGCCGACGTACTGCGATCGCTTGAGCAGCGCGAGCAGCTCGGAGAGCTTCTTGTTGATCGCGGTGCGAGCCTGTCTGCCCTCCGAGTCGATCTTGCCGGGCATGGTGGTGTTGACGGACGCGAGATCGGCCTCGTCGTCGATGATCAGCGTGGGGATGTCACCCAGATTGATGTGAAGCTTGGTCAGGTCCGAGACGAGCTTTTCGAGCACGCCCTTGTTCTTCTTGACCACGGCCAGTCGCACGTCGGTGCCGAACAGGTTGTCGGTATGCCATAGCGGCTTCGCGCGGTGCTGGATCTCGTGCCCTTGCTGGAAGTCGAGGGCTGGCAGGCCGGCGGCGAGCGCCTTGTAGTCGCCAGAGGAGGTAGTGAGCCTGCGGATGGATGGCACGTCGGGGACGTCGATGGGGCGGACGCCGTGGCGGAGGAACTTGTCTTCGAGCCAGTCGCGGTCTTCGGTGTTCGCGTAGTCGACCTTGATGATGGCGGCGGTGTCCTTCTCGTCGACGCCACCCAGGATGTTCTCCCGGCCGATGAGTTCCTTGTCGAGTCGTCGCTGGGTCTGATTGCGGAGGATGTCGTAGGTGCCGGTGAGGACGATGATGAGCCGGTAGCCGGCGTCGATGGCTTTGGCGATCACACCGGTGAAGTTCGCGGTCTTTCCGCTCTGCACGTGCCCGACTACGAGCCCTTTGCTCTGGTAGGGGGATGCGGATGTGGGGTCGTTGAGTCGTGCCACGATGGCTGTTGTCGCGGCATCGAGTTCCTTGATCGACTCAGCGGGGATGGTCAACGTGCTCTTGTACGCGTTCCAGTAGAACTGGTGGCGGGTGGCTCGTTCGGTCGTGTACCAGGGTTCCCATTCCGGGTTGGCGATCAGCACGGCGCCGAGTCCTCGCACGGGGAAGGTCTCATCGATATGTGTTCGCGCGGTGTGGCTCAGACCGAGGCGATCGAAGATCAGTGAGCGGCGCTCGACCGTGTCCTTGGCGGTCTCGCCGGTCCAGATCGTGGCCTCGGCCGCGTCCCATTGGAGGAGCTGCAGATGGAAGGTGGTGGACTCCGGTGCTCCTTCCGCCAGGATCCGTGCGAGCAGGCCGTCTTCGTCGAGCGTGACCTGGAACGGTTCCAGGTTGCGATTCACGTCCGCCAGGAGCGCCCGCGGGCCGAGCGGTGCCATGCCGGCAAGCGCGCCCTCGATCGCGGGTCTGAATTCTTCGTCGCTCATGGTTGTGGCTCCTTGCAGAACTCGTCGACGAGCTCGGGGATTGCGGCCGCGGCCTCCAACTGGGTGAGATCCAGACGGTATTGCACACCGACGACATGCGATGACTGAGGCACGAAGTCGGCGATGCGCTTCGAGGTGAGCGCCGGGAAGTCATCGTCGACGAGGAAGGTGCGTGGGATTGAACGCAGAGACCAGCGTCGTGGGTACAGCTCGGTGTCGTCGTCGCGCCAGCCGGCATCCTCGAGCTTCTTGTCAAAGAGGTGCCGGCTCTGCTCGGAGAGATCCTCTCGGATGCCGGCGACGAGGTCGCCGAGCGCTCTCCCCTGCGATGCGGCACCTGCAGCGGTGACCTGGACGGACAGGAGATACAACGGACGATCAGGCGAGGGCTGCAGCTGCGACGCCGATGCGATGAGGTGGATTCTGCCCTCGCTTCGGGTGCACTTGACTTCGACGCTGAACCCGTCGAACAGGAAGTCGTGTTCCTCCCGGTCGGCGCCGGCCCATGCGTTGACGACATCGGGCGCGGTGACGTGCGTGAGGGCGTGCTCGAGAAAGAGCAGTTCGCCGAAGAGGCCGATCTGTTGTTCGTCCGTCAGCCGTCGCTTGCGAAGCAGCAGTTCCTGGAACGAACGGAGACCGTCTGCAACGGCGTCGGTGAATGAGGTCCCGTTGACGACGAGATCGACAATCGCGGCGATCACCAGGTACGCCTCGTGATGATTCTCCGTAGCGTCGATGGTGAGCTCGAACCATTCATCGTCCTCACCGAGCTCCTGGACGACGTCGAACGTGATCCGATCGAAAGTAGTCACGTCGGGAACTCCGGACTCCGGCGGGACTCTGAGTCGGATCCGTTCAGTCGCGGGGTCGATCAGCAGGTAGGTGGGTGGCTGTGCGGACAGCCTGCGAATCGCCGGAAGGGGTTGGTGAAAGTACTTCTCGACGTCATCGGCGGTGAGGTGGCCGATCTCCTCTCCACCGATCATCTGCTCCACCTCGTTCGTCGCGGTCGCCCATGGCGTTCTGACCCCGCCGAGGGGCTACAGTCGGAGCGACCCGTGAGGCAGGGCGCGGGCGTCGCCGCCCACACCATCCAGAGTAGAGGGCTGGCGCACGTGTCGAGTCGGGCGGACAGGGGCATGTCGCCGGTGGGCGGTACCATGACGAAGCATGCTGGGGGAACGAAGCACGACCCGCGCAGACGACGTGTCGCGCGTGGTCGAGCTGCCCCCGGAGAAGGGCGTACTGACCGCGATCGGCCGTGATCACACCCTCACCACAGCGCTCGCGGACCTCATCGACAACAGCATCGACGCCCATGCGGGCACGGTCACAATCCGTCTCGTGACTACCGACTCGCTACTGCACACCGTTCGAGTGCGGGACAACGGCGACGGGATGTCCGGCGATGAGCTTCAGCTCGCGATGCGTCTCGGTGAACGCAGAGAGTACGCCGCCACCGACCACGGTCATTTCGGGATGGGTTTGAAGGCCGCTTCCCTCAGTCAATCGCGAACGCTGACCGTGTTCACATTGGGCGAAGGTGACGTACCGCGCGCGATACGCATCGGACGGCAAGGCTTCCAGGGCGAGGTACTGACGGACCAGGCGGCATGGACCGGGTTCGAGGACGACCCCGGATCTCTCGACAGCACCGGAACGGTCGTCGAGTGGAGCGGGGTGGAGAACGTGTCCCGGGCGTCGAGCCCGACCGAACGGCAGACGTGGCTCGAACGGCTCGTGGGTTCTCTGCGGACCGAACTCGGGCTCACGTTCCACCGGCTCTTGTCCGCTGGTCGTCTGCGGATCGGTGTGGAGGTATTCGACGATGCCATCGCACTCGTCGGCGTGCGACGAAATGTGGAACCGGTCGATCCGTTCGGCTTCCAGACCTCGGGCCACGCCGACTACCCGGTCTCTGTGACCGGGGTGACCGACGACGGATGTGAGCTCACAGCGGCCCTGCACATACTTCCGCCGAACTCGAAGTCGGCCTCGGCCGAGTTACTCGGGCGCCCTCGGCGGGAATGGCAGGGCTTCTACATCTACCGGAACGATCGTCTCCTCCACGCCGCGGGATGGTTGGAGCAGGCCCACTCCGATCGCCGACTCCAACTCGCGCGCGTAGCAATCGACCTCACCCCCGCCCTCGAGACCCACCTCCGCATCAACCACGAGAAGCACGGTGTGAGGCCGTTCGAAGGATTCGGACTCGCCCTCCAACGGGCACGATCGACCAACGGGATCGGCTTCGAACGGTTCCTCGAGGATGCGCGAGACACGTTCCAACGCGCGAACAAGCGAAGGACCGGCATCAAGCCCCTCATCCCGATGAGCGAAGGACTCTCTGAGAGCCTGACGGAGAACGTCCGAGAGCGCATCGGCGAGCGCGAAGACGTCCAGCCCATCGCGATGCGATGGCGTCAGCTCGAAGAGGGACGGGTGTTCCTCTTCGACCCGGAAGCCCGCACAATCTGGCTAAACGACGGCTACCGGACCGCGATCGGCGGTGTCACCGGCGACGCGCCGCTGCTGAAGACGTTGACCTACCTCCTGCTCCAAGACCGCTTCGCCAGCAAGCATGTGAGAAGAGGCACGAAGGAGGAGATCGAAGCCTGGCAGTCAATCCTGATGGACGCCCTGCTCGAGCAGATCGGTGAGGACGGCTACAGAAGCACCCCATCAGTGGATGACAATGCCTCGCCGCCACCGCTTCGCGGACTCGACGAAGTCGGGCATCTCACCTCCGCCGCATCGGATGGTTTCCCCGTCTCGGCGGAGCCAGCCGATCACACCGCACTGGCGTTCCTACCGGAACAAGTCGGCGAGACAGCGGAGAGCTCTCCCGAAGTCACGAGAGCCGACCCTTCGATCATCGCGGAGCTCTACAGCAAAGGTGCGACGATCGCCGAGACAGCGCAGCAGCTCTCCGCGGATGGCCGCGCGGTCGCCCGTGTCCTGTGTCTGCATGTACTCGGTCTGGACGAACCACTGGATGACGAGTCCCTGTCTCCTCGGCACGGCTTGGTGTACACGCCCGGAGAACGGGACCGGATCGTCGCCGCGTACCGGTCAGGAACCCCGATCGCGCGGATCGCTCAGGACACGGGCAGAACACCGCTCGCCGTGGGCTGGCAGCTCCTCGACCACCCGAGCCGACCCGTCTTCGTCAAACGGTCTCTGATCCGGCGCCTGCGCCGCGCCACGCCGGATGGAGACCATGATGGCTGAGGCGCGGGTCGAGCCGGCTAAACTCACTAGAATGAGCACCCCTCTGGCGTATGATGCCGCCGTTTCGAATGGCGACACCACCGTGCCCGAGAACGCCCCGACCGAAGGCGCGATCCGCGTACTCGATCTGTTCGCCGGAGCGGGAGGGCTCACGGCTGGGTTCCATCAGGCGTCCACACGGTTCCGTTCTGTCCGAGCGGTCGAGTGGGACCTCGCTGCCGCAGCCTCGTACGAGGCCACATTCGGCGAAGGCATCGTGTACGCGGGTTCGATCCAGGATTGGCTCGCGACAGGTGAGTCACCGGAGATCGATGTGATCGTCGGCGGTCCTCCGTGCCAAGGCTTCTCCACACTGGGCAAACGCGAGATCGAGGACGAACGCAACCACTTGTGGCGTGAGTACGCCACCACGATCGTCCGCACGCAGCCCAAGTACTTCATCGTCGAGAACGTCGCCGAATTCGCACGGTCACCACAGTTCCAGCGGTTCAAGCGGGCAACCTACGGCCAGGGAAAACTGCGCAACTACAGCTTCCGACACGCGATCTTCAACTCCGCAGACTTCGGCGCCCCGCAAGCCCGCAAACGCGCCGTCCTGATCGGCTACAGGCGCGACCTGGGCTTCCCGGGATTCCCCACGCCCAGCCACAGTGCCTCACCGGAGACCGACGGCAAGCTTCCGTACCGAACCGTCGCCGACGCCCTGGCGGGCGTGCCCCTCGTGCCGGACCGCGACGATGAGTTCGACACATACAGGACCACGTTCTCAGGCAAGACCTTCGCTGGCTCGTTCCATCCGCGACAGCTTCACTGGAGTCGCAACTACGCGGACATCTCCCGCCGCCGGTTCGCTGCGATCCCCGAGGGTGGGAACCGCTTCGATCTCCCAGAAGACCTGCTGGCACCGTGCTGGGTGAACCACAAGACGGGATCGGCTGACGTCATGGGTCGACTGCGTTGGGAGCGACCTTCCGTGACGATCAGGACAGAGTTCTTCAAACCGGAGAAGGGCAGATACCTTCATCCGACAGAAGACCGAGCGATCACCCACTATGAGGCGGCGCTGCTGCAGGGGTTCCCGCCTGATCATCGCTTCATCGGTTCACGTACGGCGATCGCCCGCCAGATCGGCAATGCTGTGCCGATCGCCCTGGGGGCTGCCATCGCAGGCATGCTCGCAAACGCCCTCTGACACCGCTTCGAGCCACCCTGGCCAGTGACCCACCCGGCCTCGACCGGTTAGTACCGCCGACGCTGGCGCACGTTGAGCGGTCGGCGTGCATGGGTGTGCAGAATCGAAGTATGGCCGCTCCCCCCGTGCCCTTGAACTCCGTTCAGCTCGAGGTGCTCACCTGGATTCGAGACGGCTGCCAGTCCGGCGTGCGCGAGGGCTGGTCTCATCGGGTGACCGCGCGCGCCCTGCACAGCAGAGGTCTCATACGCGTGTCCGGCCACGGCGCCGAGTGGAGGGCATCGATCGAACCGGACGGGGTCTATTACATCGAGCACGGACGGTATCCTCCGGAGCCGGACTCACAACCCGTCGTAGTAGCTCTCTCCTCGACCGATCCGGCGTCGCCGATGCCGAGCGAGGCGGCTGCGCCACCCGTGGAGGAGGCACCGCGGAAGCGGCATGACCGTCCGCACAAGCCGGGCGTGACGGAGCGCTTCATCGACGAGCTTGTCGAAGCCGGTCCTGCCGGTGTGGAGATCCCAACGGAGAAGCTAAATCTGCTGCGGAGGCGGGTGGCTGACGCGGAGCGCGATGCCCGCATCCCCGTTCGGATGAGGGTCGCGGTCTGCCCGTTCCGTCGCGAGGCGCAGCACGGAGCGCTTGTCCGGATGGAGAGGCTCCCGGGCTGGTTCCGGCAGGCGCAGAAGTCGCGGCGCGGCGGCGGCGAGCACACGACGCCGGCCGTCGAGCTGGATGCAAGCGAGCAGTTCCAAGTCCGGGGTGCGGCGCGGGAGCGTGCGTTGCGGCTGGTCGACGCGCTGGTCGAAGGAGCGGCGTCTGAGGGCATCGCCGTGCGCGCCGCCGTCGGGGTGGGCATCGACGACGGGCGGCGTTACGTCGAGGTTCGACGCGACGAGGTGGCGTTCGCAGCCTCCGGCGAACGCCCCGTCCCAGCCGCCCGCGCAGCGACGGTCCCAGTCAAGTTCCCCCTCCCAGCCGACCACGTCGGCGCCGGCGCAGCAGGCGTCACCGTCCCCGCAGGCCGCGGCGGAGCCACGCACCTCACCACCACCAGCGGCGCCGCCCCCGACGGATCCGGGCAAGCGGTAACCGACCCCACCGCACACGTCGAGAGGAGGTGAACTCGCCCCGCCCCGGAAGCGGCGGCGCACCCGGCTCGGTCAGCTGTAGCGACCTGACCGAACCCACGCATTCCTCGACGCCCAAGAACAGCGGCAGGCGCCCTCCCGACCTTCCGGCAAGGCACGCCCCACACCGCAGCGCTGATCCGTCTCGCGAGCGTCGAACAGGGCCCCGGTGTCCCGGCTGTGTCCCGGCGCGTGGCAACGCACTCGCTCATGCCTATCGCGACGCAACGGAACCCGGCCCCCGAAGGTCCCCGTGAACCCTCAGACACCAACGACGAAGCCCAGGCAAGAAACGTGCTCTCACCTGGGCTTTTCTGTCGGGATGACAGGATTTGAACCTGCGACCCCCTGACCCCCAGTCAGGTGCGCTACCAAGCTGCGCCACATCCCGTTGTTGAATTTTCGAGGCTGTTCGTGACCGTCGAGGACAACGTGTCCCCCAGTCAAGTGCGCTACCAAGCTGCGCCACATCCCGGTCTGTCGTCCGCTCGCGGACAACTCCCCTATCCTACCGGTTTCCCGGAGTGCTCGCGAACGCGTGTCCGTGACCGGGAGTACGGTCTGGTCATGAGCCAGATCGAGATCGTCCCGGCATCCGCCGATCGCTTCGCCGATGTGGAGCACGCCCTCACCGGCGGAGGCGACGGCGCCTCCTGCTGGTGCCAGTGGTGGATGCTGCGCAACAAGGACTTCCAGTCCGCGACGTCCGCCGAGCGGCGCGAGCTGCTCCGCGGCGACCTCGCCGCCACACCCGCCTCCGCGCTCATCGCCTACGTCGACGGTGAGGCGGCCGGCTGGGTCAAGGTGTCGCCGCGCCCGGCGCAGCCCCGCCTCGCCGCGACGCGTGCGTTCCAGCAGTCGCCGGAGCCCTTCGACGATGCGTCGGTGTGGGCGGTGACCTGCTTCGTCGTCCGACGGGAGTTCCGCGGCGACGGCCTTGCGAACCGCCTGCTCGACGCGGCCGTCGACCACGCCCGCGCACACGGCGCGCGCGTCATCGAGGGCTACCCGGTCGACACCGATGCCGGCAAGACGTCGTCGAACAACCTGTTCCACGGCGCCCTCTCGAGCTTCGTGGATGCCGGATTCGTCGAAGTCGCCCGCCCGAAACCGGCGCGCCCGATCGTCTCGCTGACGGTGGCGTGACCTCGCGGCTTCGACACGGCAGAATCGAGAGGTGAGCGAACCGTCCGTCCGCGTGGACTCGTGGCTCTGGGCGGTCCGCGTCTACAAGACCCGCTCCGCCGCGACGACCGCCTGCCGCGCCGGCCACGTCCGCATCGGCGGCGAGAAGGCCAAAGCCGCGCAAGCCGTGCGCGTCGGAGACGAGCTGCGGGTGCGGATCGCGGGATTCGACCGCATCCTCGTGGTGCGCCAGCTGCTCACCAAGCGCGTCGGCGCGCCCGTCGCGGCACTCGCCGCCGAAGACCGCACACCGCCGCGCGAGCCCGTCGCCCAGCTCGCCGTCCGCGATCGCGGTGCCGGCCGTCCCACCAAGCGCGAACGGCGCGAGATCGATCGCCTCCGCGGGCGGGATGCGCTCAGCGGCCCCGACGACGAGAGCGACTCCTGACCGCGGCGCGCGTCAGACGGAGCACGGTCAGACGGCGTCCAGCCACGACGGTCCCCGACTGACCGCGCCGTGGGCGGCGACACGCTCGCGCAGCTCACGGTCGCTCGTGACCACGACGACCGACCGTCCCGCCGCGGCGAGCGCCGCCGCCTCGGCGACGATCGCGTCGTCGCCCTCTCCGGCCGCGCGCACGACCGCGATGCCGGGAACGTCGTCGACGGCCCGCGCCTGACCCTCGACCACGACGCGCACCTCGGGGAACCAGACATCTCCCGGCAGCTCCAGCCGAGCGGCAGCCATGCCCTCGACGACCAGCGGACGCAACCGTTCGAGCAGTCGCCCCGTCGCCGCCGCACGATCCTTCCACCAGCCGTCGGGCACGGATCCCACCACGTTCGCGGCATCCACCACCACAGCCGGACGCACGTCGAGCAGTCCGCGCAGCATCGGCCACGACGCGGCGAAGCCGGGGTGCAGCGGATACGAGTCCACGGCCTGCACCGGCACCCACGCGAGCTCGCGGCTCTCGGGATCGCTGATCACCGGCGTGAACGGCTCGACGACGTCGGCGACCACCGTCGCGTACGTCCACACGCCCACGTCGTACACGCTGATCAACCGCGGCCGCACGGCCGACGCGGGAACCCCGGCTTCCTCCGCCGACTCCCGCAACGCCCCGTCGCACGCCGATTCGCCCTCGTGCCGCGCGCCTCCCGGGAGCCCCCAGGTGTCACCGAAGTGGCTCCAGGCCACCCGGTGCTGCAGCAACACCCCTCGCTCGGCGTCGACCGCGAGCAGACCCGCGGCCCCGAACCGGCCCCAGTACCGGGCGCCGTCGTCGGCGACGACCCAGGCGTCGCCGGGATCGCGCGGCCCGTCGGGTCGGCGCGGCTCGCCGGGAGCAGGAGGCACGATCGTCACCCGTTCAGCCTGTCACACCCCCGGCATCCCGCCGCCTCCGCGTGACGAGATTTTGCACGGTGCATCACTCTCCGACACGCCCACATCTGGGCGCGACAGCCCCCGCAGACCCCACATATTGTGGTCAGACCAAGCCCACCCCACGAGATATCGAAAGCAGGATCCCCATGTCCTCCTCCCCCAGCGACACCGTCGTCTCGGCCCGCGCCACGATCGACGAGTATCTCGCCCGCTCCGACTGGCGCATCAACGCGAACGCCAACCAGGGCTACTCGCTGGGCGGCATGATCCTCAACTCCGCCGGAAAGCTCGTCGCGAACTACTGGCTCGACGAGGTCTACGACTCCGCCGCCGGCACGGCCCACCGCGAGGGCGACCTGCACATCCACGACCTCGATGTCTTCGCCGGCTACTGCGCCGGCTGGTCGCTGCGGATGGTGCTGGAACAGGGCTTCAACGGTGTCGCGGGCAAGATCTCCAGCACCCCGCCGAAGCACTTCTCCAGCGCGCTCGGCCAGCTCGTCAACTTCCTCGGCACGCTCCAGAACGAGTGGGCCGGTGCGCAGGCGTTCAGCTCGTTCGACACCTACCTCGCCCCGTACGTGCGCGTCGACGCGCTGAGCTACGACGACGTGCACCAGGCGATGCAGGAGTTCGTCTTCAACCTCAACGTCCCCTCCCGCTGGGGCACCCAGACCCCCTTCACCAACCTCACGTTCGACTGGGTGTGCCCCGACGACCTGCGCGCGCAGCATCCGCTCCTCGGCGGCCGGGTGCAGGAGTTCACGTACGGCGAGCTGGCGCCGGAGATGGCGATGATCAACCGCGCGTTCATCGACGTCATGACCACGGGCGACGCCGACGGCCGCGCCTTCACCTTCCCCATCCCCACCTACAACATCACCCGCGACTTCGACTGGGAGGGTGAGAACGTCGAGGCCCTGTTCGCGATGACCGCGAAGTACGGCCTCCCCTACTTCCAGAACTTCCTCAACTCCGACCTCGACCCGCACATGATCCGTTCCATGTGCTGCCGCCTGCAGCTCGACCTCACCGAGCTCCTCAAGCGCGGCAACGGCCTCTTCGGCTCGGCGGAGCAGACCGGCTCCATCGGCGTCGTCACGATCAACTGCGCGCGCCTCGGCTTCCTGCACTCCACCGGCACGGGCGACGACACCGCGGCGCTCGCCCGCCTCGACGAACTGCTCGACATCGCCCGCGACAGCCTCGAGGCCAAGCGCGAGGTGATCGGCCACCATCTCTCCGGCGGGCTCTTCCCCTACACGCAGCGCTACCTCGGCACCCTCGAGAACCACTTCTCCACCATCGGCGTCAACGGCGTGAACGAGTACGTCCGCAACCTCACGCGCGACGCGCACGACATCACGACGGATGCCGGGGCCACCCTCGCCACGCGCCTGCTCGACCACGTGCGCGCACGTATCACCGCGTTCCAGCAGGAGACCGGACACATGTACAACCTGGAGGCGAGCCCCGCCGAGGGTGCCACGTACCGCTTCGCCAAGGAGGACATCGCCCGCTTCGGCTCCGCTCAGGATGCCGCGACGAGCGCGGACGGCACCGACCCCGGCATCCGGCACGCCGGCACCCGGGCGAACCCGTACTACACGAACTCCTCGCAGCTGCCCGTCGGCTACACGAGCGACCCGTTCCTCGCGATGGCGATGCAGGAGCCGCTGCAGCAGAAGTACACCGGCGGCACGGTGCAGCACCTCTACCTCGGCGAGGCGCTGCCCTCGGCATCCGCCTGCCGTGACCTGGTGCGCCGTTCGCTGGAGCGCTTCCGCCTGCCGTATCTGACGATCACCCCGACCTTCTCGATCTGCCCGCGCCACGGCTACCGCTCCGGCGAGCACGAGACCTGCCCCGACTGCGACGCCGTGTGCGAGGTGTGGACGCGCGTCATGGGTTACTTCCGGCCGATCGCCGGGTTCAACATCGGCAAGAAGGGCGAAGCTCAGGAGAGGACGTACTTCGTCGCGCCCCACGACGGCCCGGCGACGGCATCCGCGACACCGCAGGAGGGGTCATGGTCCGCACCGCTGCAGCCAGTGAGCTGAACATCGCCGGGGTCACGGCGTTCTCCACCGTCGACTGGCCCGACACGATGACCGCGACCGTGTTCCTGCAGGGCTGCCCGTGGAACTGCTTCTACTGCCACAACCCCGCCCTCATCGACCCGCGCGCCGAGGGCGCCGTCACCTGGGCCGACGTCACCGACCTGCTGTGCGAACGCATCGGGCTGCTCGACGGCGTCGTGTTCTCCGGCGGCGAGCCGACGCTGCAGCGCGCCCTCGTCCCGGCGATGCGGATGGTGCGCGCGCTCGGGTTCCGGGTGGGGCTGCACACGGCGGGGGCGTATCCCGGGCTGCTCGCGCAGGCGCTGCCGTTCGTGGACTGGGTGGGCCTGGACATCAAGGCTTCGCGGGAGGACTACGCCGCCGTCACCGGTCGCGGCCCCAGCGGCGGCCACGCGTGGCGTTCGCTCGAGCTGGTGCTGGGCAATCGGCTGCTGCGGGCCGGCTCCGACCACCCGCTCGACTACGAGGTGCGCACCACGGTGCACCCCGCGGCGATCGACGACGCGGGGCTGCGCGAGCTCGGATGCCGGCTCGCCGACGCGGGCGTCGACCACTGGGCCGTGCAGCGGTTCCGCGAGACGGGGGCCCGACAGCCGCTCCCCCGCGTGGCGGATGCCGAGGCACCGGCGCTCCGGCTCGACGACCTGCCGACAGAGCGGTTCCGCTCGCTGGTCATCCGCTGACGGGACCGCGTTTCGACTCGCGGCTGCGCCGCTCGCTCAACGACCGGGACCGGGGTCGAGCGCGCGTGGCGCCGTCGCGCTGGCCGGGCGCGGGCGGGGGCGCGGGCGCGGGCCGGCGTACCGGGTCAGCGCCGCCCGAACTGCCTGACCTCCGCCCGGCCGCCTGTCCGCCCGCACGCCTGTCCGCCCACCCTCCCGAACTGCAAGGGATGCGGGGCGACACGCCGCGGCATCCGCACACCGCACCGCGTGTCGGCGCAGAGGCCTTGCAGTTCGGGTCGGACCGGCCGGCGCCGTCCACTCGACGACCGGTACGACCCACCAGTCGTGATCAACCCCCGCGAGCCGACAGGCCAGCCGGCTCGGCCGAACCCGCTCGGGGCGCGGCTCGTCCGCCCACCCGCCCGAACTGCAAGGGATGCGGGGCGACACGCCGCGGCATCCGCGCCCCACACCGCGTGTCGGCGCAGAGGCCTTGCAGTTCGGTCCCCGGCGCAGACCGCCCGCAGCAGCCCAGCCGGCTCAGCGCTGGCGACGCTCGCGCACCCGCATGTTGGTGACGATCGGCGTGCCCTCGAAGCCGAAGATCTCGCGCAGACGGCGCTGGATGAAGCGCCGGTAGCCGGGGTCGAGGAAGCCAGTGGTGAACAGCACGAACGTCGGCGGACGGGTGCCGGCCTGCGTGCCGAACAGGATGCGCGGCTGCTTGCCGCCGCGCAGCGGATGCGGGTGCTCGGCCACCAGCTCGGCCAGGAACGCGTTGAACTTGCCGGTCGGGATGCGCTGATCCCACGACTCGAGCGCCGTCTCGAGCGCCGGGACGAGCTTGTCGAGGTGCCGGCCGGTGCGCGCCGAGATGTTGACGCGCGGCGCCCACGTGACGTGGGCGAGGTCCTGCTCGATCTCACGCTCGAGGTAGCGGCGACGGTCGGCGTTCTCCATGTCGTCGTCGTTCAGGCGATCCCACTTGTTGAACGCCAGCACGAGCGCACGGCCCGACTCGAGCACCAGGTCGATGATGTTGAGGTCCTGCACGCTGATCGACTGCGACACGTCGAGCACGACGACGGCGACCTCCGCCTTCTCCAGCGCCGCGGACGTGCGCAGCGACGCGTAGAAGTCGGCGCCCTGCTGCAGGTGCACGCGGCGGCGGATGCCGGCGGTGTCGACGAAGCGCCACAGCTTGCCGCCGAGCTCGACGATCTCGTCGACGGGGTCGCGGGTCGTGCCCGCGAGCTCGTTGACGACCACGCGCTCCTCGCCGGCGGCCTTGTTCAGCAGCGACGACTTGCCGACGTTGGGGCGACCGAGGATGGCGACACGACGCGGCCCGCCGAGCTCGCCCTTGGCGACCGCCGAGACCTCCGGCAGCACCTTCATCACCTCGTCGAGCAGGTCGGCGACGCCGCGGCCGTGGATCGCGGAGACGGGGTGCGGCTCGCCCAGACCGAGGTTCCACAGGGCCGCGGCCTCGGGCTCCTGCCGGGCGTCGTCGATCTTGTTCGCGACGAGGAAGACCGGCTTCTTCGTCGTGCGCAGGAGCTTGACGACGGCCTCGTCGGTCGCGGTCGCGCCGACCATCGCGTCGACGACGAACAGCACGACGTCGCACAGCTCGATCGCGACCTCGGCCTGCGCGGCGACGGAGCGGTCGATGCCGCGCGCGTCGGGCTCCCACCCGCCGGTGTCGACGAGGCTGAAGCGGCGGTCCATCCACTCGGCCTTGTACGTCACGCGGTCGCGCGTGACACCGGGGGTGTCCTCCACGACGGCCTCGCGACGGCCCAGGATGCGGTTGACCAGCGCGGACTTGCCGACGTTGGGCCGTCCTACGATCGCGACGACCGGCAGCGCCGGCAGCATCTCGACGACCTCGCCGCCGGCGGTGAAGCCCGCGAGCAGCTCATCGTCCTCGTCGTCGAGCTCGTAGTCGGACAGGGAGGCGCGCAGCGCCGCGGCCCGCTGCTCGGCGAGCTCCTCATCGAGGTTCGCGAGCTTCTCCTCGATCTGGTCGGGTCCGGCCTCGTAGTCGTCTTCAGCGGCCATCGGGATTCTCCTGTGCAGTGGGGGCGACCGCGGAGATCACGTCGAGGACGGCCTCCACGGTCTGCGTGAAATCGAGTTCGGTGGAGTCGACGACCGTCACGCCGTCTGCGGCGGTGAGGAAGTCGACCACGGTGCTGTCGGCGGCATCCCGTCGGTGCAGCGCCGCGGCGACCGCGTCGGCGTCGTGCGCGCTCAGCTCCGCGCTGCGGCGCGCGGCGCGCACCTCGGGGGCGGCGGTGAGGAGGATGCGCACCGGGGCGTCGGGCGCGACGACCGTGGTGATGTCGCGGCCCTCGACCACGACGCCCGGGCGACCCGACTCGCGCACGAGGCGGCGGAACAGCGCGTTGACCTGTTCCCGCACGGCGGGTACGCGTGCGACGCCGCTCACGGCGTCGGTCACCCGCGGCTCGCGGATCGCGGCGGTCACGTCGGCGTCGCCCACACGCACCCAGTAGTCGTCGGGGTCGAGCGAGATCGCGTAGGGGAAGTCGGATGCGGCGGCCACGACGGCCGTCTCGTCAGCGGTGTCCTGGGCCGACCCGGTGCCGCGCGTCAGCACGTGCCACGCGAGGGCGCGGTAGGCCGCCCCGGTGTCGAGGTAGCCGTAGCCGAGGGCGCGCGCGGCCTGCTTGGAGACGCTCGACTTGCCGGAGCCGGCGGGCCCGTCGATGGCGATCGTGACGGTCATGAGGGCAGGCTCGCAATCTTCCAGCCGCGCGACACGAGGCCCTCCTCGGCCTGACGCACGATCGTCGGGTCGACACTGATCTCGGCGAGACCGAACTGGGCGCCCGGCGAGTGCTCCAGCCGCAGGTCCTCGACGTTGACGCCGAGCTCCCCCAGCTCTCCGAACAGGCGGCCGAGCTGGCCCGGGGTGTCGTCGACCATGACGACGAGGCTCTCGAAACGCCGGTTCTGGCCGTGCTTGCCGGGCAGGCGTTCTACGCCGTCGTTGCCGCGGCGGATGGTGTCGGCGAGGGCACGCCGCGCGCCGGGGGCCTCGGGGGCGCGCAGGGCGTCCGCGACGGCGCGCAGGTCGTCGGAGAGAGCGTCGAGCACGTCGACGACGGGTGCGGAGTTCGCACCGAGGATCTGCACCCACAGCTCCGGTGCCGAGGCCGCGATGCGGGTCGTGTCGCGCACGCCCTGTCCGGCCAGCCGCAACGAGCCGTCGGGCGCGTCGACGAACCGGCCCGCGAGCAGCGACGCCACCAGCTGGGGCACGTGCGACACGAGCGCGACCGCGCGGTCGTGCTCGTCGGGCGTCATCTCGATGGGCGTCGCGCCGAGGTCGAGCGCGAGCCCTTCGACGAGCGCGAGATCGGATGCCGGGGTCTCCTCGTCACGGCACACGACCCAGGGGCGGCCCACGAAGATGTCGGCGCGCGCCGAAATGGCGCCGCCCCGCTCGCGCCCGGCCATCGGATGCGAGCCGATGTAGTGCGTGAGGTCGACGCCGCGTCGGCGCAGTTCGCGGAGCGGGTCGAGCTTCACGCTCGCGACATCGGTGACGACGGCATCCGGGAACGCGGCGAGCTCGCGCTCGACGACGTCGGCGACGACGTCGGGCGGAACCGCGACCACCACGAGCAGCGGGCGGTCACCGTCGGCGGCCGCGCGACCCGCGCCGTAGTCGACGGCGAGCCGCAGCTGCGCCGGCGACGCGTCAGCGAGCGCGACGTCGACACCGAGCGCGCGCAACGCATGGCCGATGCTGGCGCCGAGCAGCCCGGCACCGACGATCCGGACCGTGCCGGAGGTGCGAGCCGCACGCGCGCGTGCATCGGCAACGGCCTGTTCGGTCACTGTTCTCCGCCTCAGCTGTCCCCGGGCGGCGTGGGCGCCGCCTGACGCGCCACCGTGAGCAGCGCGCCGCGTTCCACTGTAGTCAACTCCCGCGCCCGCCCCGCCGGGAGGGTTCCCAGGTGGAGCGGTCCGAACTGTCGGCGCACGAGCTCGACGACGGGGTGACCGACGGCGGCCATCATGCGCCGCACGATGCGGTTGCGGCCCGAGTGCAGCGTCAGCTCGACCAGCGACGTGTCGCCCGAGGTGTCGAGCAGGCGCGCCTTGTCGGCGGCGATCGGGCCGTCGTCGAGCTCGACGCCCTTCGTCAGCCGCGCGATGGTCTGCGGGGTCACGCGACCGGTCACCTTGGCGATGTACACCTTGGTGACGCCGAACGACGGGTGGGCGAGCACGTGCGCGAGCTCGCCGTCGTTGGTCAGCACCAGCAGCCCCGACGTCTCGGCATCCAGTCGCCCGACGTTGTAGAGCCGCTCGTCCCAGTCCTTCGTGAAGCGGCGGAGGTCGGGGCGGCCCTGCTCATCCTTCATCGACGACACGACACCGGTGGGCTTGTTGAGCATCACGTAGCGCTTCGTGGTGTCGAGCTGGATGGCGGTGCCGTCGACGTCGACCAGATCGGATGCCGGGTCGATGCGCCGCCCGAGCTCGGTGACCACTTCGCCGTTGACGCGGATGCGCCCCTCGACGATGTACTGCTCGCAGACGCGGCGCGAGGCCACGCCCGCGTTCGCGAGCACCTTCTGCAGCCGCACGCCCTCGGCATCCGGGGTGTTCGTCATCATCGGAGCACCTCCGCGTCGAAGCCGTCGGATCCGTCGTCGAGCAGCGGCGAGATGTGCGGCAGCTCGTCGAGCCCGTTGATGCCGAGGTTCACGAGGAACGCCTCGGTCGTCCCGTAGTTGATGGCACCGGTCTCCGGATCGGTGAACAGCTCGGTGATCAGCCCTCGTGCCAGCAGGGTGCGCACGACCGAGTCGACGTTCACCGCGCGGATCGAGGCGACCTGGCTGCGGGTGACCGGCTGCTTGTAGGCGATGACCGCGAGGGTCTCCAGCGCCGCCTGCGACAGGCGCGACGGGGCCTGTCCGCCGACGAAGTCCGCGATCAGGTCGTCGTGCTCATCGCGCACGTACAGGCGCCAGCCGCCGCCGACCTCGCGCAGCTCGAAGCCGCGACGCGGACCGCCGGTCTCGCCGTCGTAGTCGGCGACCAGGCCCGCCACCGCCTGCCGGACGGCGGGCACGGGCGCTCCCACGGCGGCGGCGAGCGCGACGAGGCTCTGCGGCTCGTCGACGATCAGCAGGATCGCCTCGATCCGGCGCGCGACGTCGGCGGGCTCCTGCGAGCGCGGCGGCGCGTTCGTGTCGGTCTCGGTGTCAGCGGTCATAATCGGCTCCCAGGGTGGCGAGGTTCTCTTCGGACCAGCGTTCGGCGGTCCAGCGCAGGGTGAGCTCGCCGAGCGGTTCCAGCTGCTCGAACGAGAGGGCGGCGTGGCGGTACAGCTCCAGCACCGCGAGGAAGCGGGCGACGACGACGCCGGTCTGGGCGACCCCGGCGACGAGCTCCCGGAAGTTGAGGGTTCCCGCGTCGCGCAGCAGGGTGACGACGATCGCGGCCTGCTCGCGGATGGACACCAGCGGCGCATGCAGATGGTCGAGCCCGACGTGCGGGATCTCCTTGGGCGCGAAGGCGAGCATCGCGAGCGCCGCGAAGTCCTCCTTCGACAGCGTCCAGACCAGTTCCGGCACCGCGCGGCGGTACTTCTCGTCGAGGCGCACGGCGCGCACGTGGCGCCGGTCCTCGCGCCGGAGGCTGCGCTCGAACCAGGCCGAGACCTCTTTGAACGCGCGGTACTGCAGCAGACGGGCGAACAGCAGATCGCGTGCCTCGAGGAGCGCGACCGACTCCGCATCCACCAGCTCGCCCTGCGGGAGGAGCCCCGCGACCTTCATGTCCAGCAGCGTCGCGGCGACGACCAGGAACTCGGAGGCCTGATCGAGATCGTCATCGGAGTCGAGGCCCTTCAGGTACGCGATGAACTCGTCGGTGACCTTGCTGAGCGAGATCTCGGTGATGTCGAGCTCGTGCTTGCCGAGCAGCGTCAGCAGCAGGTCGAACGGACCGTCGAAGTTGCTGAGCGAGACGCGGAATCCGGTGTCGTCGGCCTCCGCGGCCGCATCTGCGACCGGCGCGGCCGCCGCGACGTCCGGCTCGTCAGGCGACGGCGCCACGAGCCACCAGCTCCCGCGCCAGGCGCAGGTAGGCCTGGGCGGCGGCGTGCTCGGGGGCGAACGTCGTGATCGGAACGCCCGACACCGACGCGTCGGGGAACTTCACCGTGCGCCCGATCACCGTCTCCAGGACGTCGTCGCCGAACGCCTCGACGACACGCTCGAGCACCTCGCGCGAGTGGAGCGTGCGCGGGTCGTACATCGTGGCGAGCACGCCGTCCAGCTCGATCGAGGGGTTGAGGCGGTCGCGCACCTTGTCGATCGTCTCGATGAGCAGCGCCACTCCGCGCAGCGCGAAGAACTCGCACTCCAGCGGGATGAGCACGCCGTGGCTCGCCGTCAGGGCGTTGACCGTGAGCAGGCCGAGCGAGGGCTGGCAGTCGATGAGGATGACGTCGTACTCCCCCGCGACCTTGCGCAGCACGCGCGCCAGGATCGTCTCGCGGGCGACCTCGTTGACGAGGTGCACCTCGGCGGCCGACAGGTCGATGTTGGCGGGGATGACGTCGAGACCGTCCACCGAGGTGTGCACGATCGTCTCGTGCGGGTCGCGCTTGGTGTCCAGCAGCAGGTCGTAGATCGTCGGGATGTCGTGGGTGGCGATGCCGAGACCGGCCGACAGCGCACCCTGCGGGTCGAAGTCGATCGCGAGCACCTTGCGCCCGTACTGCGCGAGGGAGGCGGCCAGGTTGATGGTCGTCGTCGTCTTGCCGACGCCGCCCTTCTGGTTGCACAGCGCGATGATGCGGGCGGGTCCGTGACCGGTGAGCGCGGGCGGGGTCGGGAAGCCGTGGTACGGCCGACCGGTCGGTCCCATCGGAACGTCCTCCGAGAGGGCCTTCTTCGTCCCCCGCGTCTTATCCGCCACCGACACTCCTGCTCCGTGATGCCCTTCCCAGGGCCTGGCGGACGTGCGCCGCCGTGCTCCTCGATTCTCGCACAGGGTGGGGTCGGCTCAGCCGAGGCCCCGCAGGGTGTCGACGTCCATGAGGCCCGCGTGCAAGCCGCCTCCCGCGATCAGCGACGGGATCGAGACGGTGCGGATCTGATCCTCGACGACGTCGCGGGTGTGCGCGAGGGATGCCGCGACCTCGGGCGACGTGGTGAGCTGCGCGATCTGCTCGATCTGCGCGGGGGTGTAGCCGTCGAGGCCGAGCCATTCGTGCAGGCGGGCGGTCGCCGCCTCCGCGGACGCGGCGTTCATCCACTCCTGCGTCGGCTGACCGTCGGCGGTCTCGGTCGTGAACAGTTGCTCGAGGATGAACCAGTCGCCCGTCTCGACCTCCGCCGTGTCGGCCGCGGCGTCCGCCGCCGTCCGCTGCGCCTCGAAGGCGCGCACGGCCGTGAGGTAGGTCGCGATGAGGTGCGAGTTGGCGAACTTGTCACCGAAGCCGCCGCGGATCGGATAGACGAGGTAGGTCACGTTGTGCGTCTCGTCGAAGCCCGCCTCCCGCATGTTGCGGAAGAGCTCGGCGCAGAAGCGGCATCCGGGGTCGAGGACGTCGAGCGCCGTCGGCCGTCCGTCGACGCGACCACCGAGGTAGGTGGCGTCGGGCGACGCGAAGTCCGCGGCATCCCACGTGCGCAGCCGGCTCGGGACGGTGGCGATCGTGTCGCCGACCGAGGCGAACTCGCGGCCGAACGCGCCGAGGACGTCGCCGGTGCCGATCGACTCCCAGAAGCCCGGCTCGACGGCGTCGATCGAGCAGGCTTGCGCGGCGAGCGTGCACGCCTGGGCGTTCTGCTTGTCGCACGTCCCGTAGACGAAGAGGTTGAGTCCGCTGCGGCCGAGCAGATAGAGACTGACGATGAGGCTCAGGACCATGATCCAGGCGACGACCTCGATGGCGATGCTCGCCGGGCGCACGAGCCGCGGCGCGCGCACCGCCAGAGGAGCCAGCAGCGAGTTCTTGACGTCGTCGCGGAACGTGGTGTCGCACGGGCGCAGCGTCACCCGGCGCCACGCGCACCCCCACGCCTTGCCGAGCAGCCGGCGGTACTTCGCGGAGACCGCGGACAGCACCAGGACGACGATGAAGGCGACGATGCAGACCACGTCACAACCCCGCCATCATCGCGGTCATGACCTCGAGCGTGCGATCGACGTCGGCGTCGGTGTTGTGCGCCCCGAGGCTGAAGCGCACGAGGGGTCCGAACCCCCGCCGCTCGATCAGCCAGTGGTGAGCGCAGAACGCTCCGCTGCGCACGGAGATGCCGGCGTGCGCCAGGAACGCGGCCAGCCGGTGTCCGTCGACCCGCTCCGGGAGGATCGAGATCACCGGCGTCGGCGCGTCGCCGATCATGCGCAGCCGCGGCAGAGCGGCGAGCCCGTCGTACAGGCGCGTCGCGAGACGCTGCTCGTGCACCTCGAGCGACTCGCCGGCGGCGCTGCGGAACCCGGCCAGCCAATCGAGGGCGGCGCCGAAACCGATGATCTCGGCCCACGCCTGCAGGCCGGGCTCGAGGCGGGTGTGCGGATCGGGCAGCAGGGTGAAGTCGTCGGCCGAGACGGCGCTCACCTGGCCGCCGCCGACGATGACGGGATCCAACGCGGTGAGCAGCTCCCGCGTGGCGACGACGACGCCGAGCGAGGGACCGTACATCTTGTGCGCCGAGAAGCAGACCGCGTCGGCGTCGAGACCGCGGAGGGCTTCGAGGGCATGGGCGGCCGCCTGGGCGGCGTCGACGATGACGATGCCGCCGACGCGGTGCGCCGACGCGATCAGCTCCGGCAGGTCCGGGGTGACGACGCCCGCGACGTTGTCCATCGCCGACACGACGACGATCGCGTCCCGAAGGCCCTCCTCGTCGGTGAGCACGCGGCCCTCGTCGTCGCGCTCCAGGACGATGCGCGGGATGCCGCGGCGACGCGCGGCCGCGATGGTCGACAGGAACACGGCGTTGTGCTCGGTGGCCGTCGTGACGATCCGGGCGTACCCTCCCGCGGGCAGACTCGCCAGGAGCAGCCCGAGACCGTACGTCGTGTTCAGCGTGAAGGCGCAGGCGTGCCGCCGCGACGTGAGCCCGAGCGCGGCCAGGGTCCGCTCGCGGGTGCGCGCCACCTCGGCATCCACCCGCCGGCCGGCGTCGTACCGCACGCGCCCGCCGCAGGCGTTGCTGTGCAGGTAGTAGTCCTGCACGGCGTCGATGACCGGTTGCGGCCGCAGCGTCTGACACGCGGAATCGAGGTAGACCTCGCCCTCGGGAAGATAGGCGAACCCGGGTCGGGCCTCGGCGGCGGCGTCTCGCTGCGCGTCGGCGCCGCGACCGCGTCTGCCGAACAGGCCCTTGCGTTCGGGGCGACCGGCGGCATCCATGCGGCCCATTGTGGTCGGACCACCCGGCCGTGCGCCGCCTCTTCCGCCGTGAAAGATCGAGCGCCGACCGGGCTCCGGCCTCAGAAGAGGCTGCCGATGACGTCCAGCCGCAGCTGGGCGGCGACGGCGATCACCAGGTAGTCCACCACCACGATCAGCGGCAGCCACGACAGCACCGCCGCTCCGACGCGTCGCGCACCGGGCGCGCTCCCCCACACCCCGTCGCGGAGCGTCCAGCCGGCGACCGTCCAGAAGAGCGGGATCGTGACGAGCCAGATCACCATGCACCAGGGGCACAGCGAGCCGTACTCGAAGACGCTCCGGTACGCCAGGACGTGCACGAACACGAAGGCGCCCGCCACGAACAGCCCGTACACGCGCCAGAACCACGACCGCAGACCCGCCGGGGCGGCGAACGCCGCGGCACCCGCGTAGATGGGGCCGAAGAAGAGCATGATGCCGATGATCGAGTTGCTGAACCCCAGCAGGTTGCCACCGGGCGAGAGCAGGTTGGGGCCGCACGTGACGATCGGGCTGATGCTGCAGCTGATCAGCGGCGTGGCCCCCGTCAGCTGGCCGATGTACTCCAGGTACAGCAGGAACGCCACGATGCCGCCGGTCGCACCGGCCACGATCCACCAGACGGACAGCGCGCGTCCGGGACGGTGCACGGCGGGGATGCTCTCGCGGTTCATCCCGCCATCGTCCCTCGCTGTCCGCGGCGGGAAGCGCCCGATGCGCCGGAGAAAATCAGCGGGCGCGGGGGTGGGAGGTGAGATACACGTCGCGCAGTGCGTCGACCGTGACGTGGGTGTAGATCTGGGTCGTGGCGACCGACGCGTGGCCGAGGAGTTCCTGGACGACCCGCACGTCGGCGCCGCCCTGCAGCAGGTGCGTCGCGAACGAGTGTCGGAAGGTGTGCGGCGACACGTGCGCCGTGAGACCGGCGCGCCCCGCCGCGTCCTGGATGATCAGCCACGCCCCCTGCCGCGACAGCGGCGCGCCGCGCGCACCGAGGAACAGGCGCGCGGTCGCGCGACCCCGCCGCGACAGCTCCGGGCGGGCGCGGGCGAGATACGCGTCGAGGGCCGCCCGCGCGTACGAGCCGACCGGCACGATCCGCTCCTTGCGCCCCTTGCCGCGCACGCGGATCACCTCGCCGCCCGAGCCCGCGACGTCGTCGACGTCGAGCTGCATGACCTCCGAGACGCGCGCGCCGGTCGCGTACAGCAGCTCCAGCAAGGCGCGGTCGCGCAGCCGGATGATGTCGGTGTCGCCGGTGGCTCCGGGCGCGGGGCCCGCGGCATCCAGCAGCGCCTCGATCTGGTCGATGGACAGCGCCTTCGGCAGTCGCTGCGGCGTCTTCGGCGGCCGCAGCCGATCGCTCGGGTCGGCCTGCTCGACCCCCTCGCGCACCAGGAAGCGGTGCAGCCCACGCACCGACGACTGCAGCCTCGCCAGCGACGTCGCCGCGGGCGGGGGCACGGCCGACGCACGCTCCGCGGCGAAGGCCGCCACGAGCGCCGGCGTCACCTCCGCCGTCTCCTCGACCCCCTGCGCGGACAGCCACGCGCGGTAGCCGGACAGGTCGCGGCGGTACGCCGCGACGGTGTGCTCCGACAGGCCGCGCTCGATCGTGATGTGCCTCAGGTAGGCGTCGATCGCGCGGTCGACCTTCACCGCGAGACCGCGGGTCCGCTCTCGCCGATGGCCCGCGGGCGACGCGGCCACGGAGCGTCTCCCGCCGCCAGCGTCGACCACGCCCGCGCGCGCGACGCCTGCGCCGCGAGGGCAGCCACGATGAGCGACGGGTTCTGCACGCGCCGGTCGAGGACGGCGTCCACGACCTCGTCGAGCGCGACCCAGCGCACCTCGATGTCGGCCTCCTCGGCCTCCCGGGCGAACGTCTCGTCGGCCGCGCGCAGGTCGCGTGCGAGGTAGATGCGGATGGCCTCGTCGCTGCCGCCGGGCGAGGTCATGAACTCCCCGAGCACGTGCCAGGATGCCGCCACGAGGTCGGCCTCCTCGGCCAGCTCGCGCTGCGCCGCGACCAGCGGCGACTCCTCCGCGATGTCGAGCAGGCCCGCCGGGATCTCCCAGTCGCGCAGACGCACCGGATGCCGGTACTGCTTGATCAGCAGCACGCGGTCCTCATCGTCCAGCGCGAGCACCGCGACGGCCCCGGTGTGGTCCATGTACTCGCGCACGATGGACTCGCCGTTGTAGGAGACCTCGTCGCGGCGGATGTTCCACACCCGTCCGACGAACGGCGTCTCGGTGCGGACGACCGCGGCCTCGACCGGGTCGTCCGCGAGCGGTGACGCGTCAGTCACGCTCGACCTCGAACAGCTCACTGGCGCGGTGCCGCTCCAGCGCCGCGGCGATGAGTCCGCGGAACAGCGGGTTGGCCTCGGTCGGGCGCGAGCGCAGCTCCGGGTGGGCCTGGGTCGCGATGTAGTACGGGTGCACGTCGCGCGGCAGCTCGACGTACTCGACGAGCCCGTGGTCGGGCGACAGCCCCGAGAACCACATGCCCGCCTCAGCGATCTGGTCGCGGTAGCGGTTGTTGACCTCGTAGCGGTGCCGGTGGCGCTCGCTCGCGCGGCCCGCGCCGTAGACCTCGGCGGCCAGCGACCCCTCGGCGAGCTCGGCCTCGTACAGGCCGAGACGCATCGTGCCGCCCAGGTCGCCCCGGTCGATGATGTCGACCTGTTCGGCCATCGTGGCGATCACGGGGTGCGTGGTGTCGGGGTCGAACTCGCTCGAGGAGGCGCCCTCGATGCCGGCGACGTGGCGAGCGTACTCGATCACCATGCACTGCAGGCCCAGGCAGATGCCGAGCGTGGGGATGCCCTGCTCGCGCGCGAAACGCAGCGCACCGAGCTTGCCCTCGATGCCGCGGATGCCGAAACCGCCGGGCACGACGATGCCGTCGAGGGAGCCCAGCGCCTTCTCGGCGCCCTCCGGCGTCTCGCAGAGGTCGGAGGCGATCCACTTCACCTGGACCTTCGTCTCCTGTGCGAAGCCTCCGGCCTTGAGCGCCTCCGTGACCGACAGGTAGGCGTCGGGCAGGTCGATGTACTTGCCGACGAGGCCGATCGTCACCTCGTGCTTGGGGTTGTGGACGGCGTCGAGCACCTTGCTCCAGCGCGTCCAGTCCACCTCGGCGGCCTTGCCCGACAGACCCAGCGCGTCGACGATGTAGCTGTCGAGTCCCTGCTCGTTGAGCATGGTGGGGATGTCGTAGATCGAGGGCACGTCGATCGCGTTGACGACGGCATCCTCGTCGACGTCGCACATGAGCGCGATCTTGCGCTTGTTCGACTCGGTGACGGGACGGTCGCTGCGCAGCACGAGGGCGTCCGGCTGGATGCCGATGGAGCGCAGGGCCGCCACGGAGTGCTGCGTGGGCTTGGTCTTCTGCTCGCCCGAGGCGCCCATGAACGGCACGAGGGAGACGTGCACGAAGAAGACGTTCTTGCGTCCGAGCTCGTGGCGGATCTGGCGCGCCGACTCGATGAACGGCTGCGACTCGATGTCGCCCACGGTGCCGCCGATCTCGGTGATGATCACGTCGGGCTTCGGCGTCTCGTCGGCCTGCAGGCGCATCCGACGCTTGATCTCGTCGGTGATGTGGGGAATGACCTGAACCGTGTCGCCCAGGTACTCGCCGCGGCGCTCGCGCGCGATGACCTGGGAGTAGATCTGGCCCGTCGTCACGTTGGCCGCCTGGCTCAGCTCGATGTCGAGGAAGCGCTCGTAGTGGCCGATGTCGAGGTCGGTCTCCGCGCCGTCGTCGGTGACGAAGACCTCACCGTGCTGGAACGGGTTCATCGTCCCGGGATCGACGTTGAGATACGGGTCGAGCTTCTGCATCACCACGCGCAATCCGCGCGCCGTCAGCAGATTCCCGAGGGAGGCGGCGGTCAGGCCCTTCCCCAACGACGAAACGACACCGCCCGTCACGAAGATGTGCTTGGTGGTGTCGTTCGAAGTCTTGCCCGCCGTCTTACCTGCTGAATGAGTGTCCGTCACGGGCTTTCATCCTATCAGCCCGGAGTGGGCGAGGCTCAGAAGCTCCCGGGCGTGGTCGAGAGCGGTGGTCGAATCCGACAGGCCGGACAGCAGGCGCGCCATCTCGGCCTCCCGATCGGCGCCCACGAGCGCACGCACGCTCGACGCCGTCACCGAGCCGTCGCCGGACTTCACGACGCTCAGGTGGTTGGAGGCGAACGCGGCGACCTGCGCGAGGTGGGTCACGACGATCACCTGGCTCGTCTCGGCGAGCCGCGCGAGGCGTCGACCGACCTCGATCGCCGCCGCGCCGCCGATGCCCGCATCGATCTCGTCGAACACGAACGTCGGAACCCCGCCGGAGCCCGCGATGACGACCTCGATCGCCAGCATGACGCGACTGAGCTCGCCGCCCGAGGCGGTCTTGGCGACGGGACGGGGCTCCGCGCCCGGATGCGGCGCGAGCAGGATCGTGACGTCGTCGCGGCCGGATGCCGTGGGGGCCGCCTCCTCGACGGCGACGACGACGCGCGCGTCGGGAAGGGCGAGCGCGTGCAGCTCCTCCGTGACCGCGTCGGCCAGGCGCACGGCCGCGGCGCGGCGCGCGGCGGTGAGGCGGGACGCGAGGGCATCGAGGGCGGCGGAGGCCTCGGCCTCCTCCTCCCGCAGGCGGGCGATGCGCTCACCGTCGTCGTCGAGCTCGGCGAGACGGAACGCACCGGTGCGCGCCAGCTCGAGCGCGGCGTCGAGGGTGCCGTGCGCGCGCACCAGGGCGGTGACGGCGGCCCGGCGCTCCTCGACCGCGGCGAGCTCGTGCGGCCCCGAGTCGTCGAGGTCGGCGAGGTACGCGCTCAGCTCGGTGGCGAGGTCGGCCACGCGGTACGAGATGTCGTCGAGGCTCGCCGCGTGACCCGCGAGGATCGTGTCGCTGCGCGCGGCCCGGTCGAGTGCGCGCCGCGCCTCCGTGACGAGCAGCGTGACATCCGGCGCCTCACCGCCGCCGGAGAGGGCATCGTGGGCGATCGCGGCCGCCTGTCGCAACTCTTCGACGTTGGCCAGTCTCTCGGCGCGCTGCGCCAGCTCGAGGTCTTCGCCGGGCTGCGGATCGACCTGCTCGATCTCCGTGAGTTCCGCGCGCAACCGTTCGGCCTCCGCGGCGCGCTCCGCCGCGTGGCCGGTGATGTCCGCGATCTGGGCCGACAGCTCGCGCAACGCGGTGTATGCCTCGCGGTACGCCTCCCACGCGGGGAGGATCTCCGCGGCGCCGAAGCGGTCGAGGGCGTCGCGCTGGGCGGCGCCGGAGCGCAGACGCAGCTGATCGGATTGGCCGTGCACCACGACGAGCTGCTCGGCGAGGTCGGCGAGCACGCCGGCCGGCGCCGTACGCCCGCCGACGCTGGCGCGGCTGCGACCCTCCGCCGTCACGGTGCGCGCCAGGTAGAGCTCGGCGAGGCCGTCGCCGATCGGCTCCACCTCGCCGCCCGCCTCCGCGACGCGGTCGGCCACGGCACCGGCATCCGGCACGACCCACACGCCCTCCACGGCCGCTTGAGCGGCCCCCGCGCGCACGACGCCCGAGTCCGAGCGGGCGCCGAGGAGCAGCCCGAGTCCGGTCACCACCATGGTCTTGCCCGCACCGGTCTCACCGGTGATCGCGGTGAACCCCGGCCCCATCGGGAGGGTCGCCTGAGCGATCACGCCCAGATCGCGCAACGTCATCTGCTCGATCACGTCGAGCCCTCCCCCGTCGCGACGGCCGCCGACCCTTCGGCGGGGCCCCGCCAGCCGGTCACAGGGAGCTGGAACTTGCGCACCAGCCGATCGGTGAACGGTGCCGGGTGCAGACGCGCCAGCCGCACCGGCTGAGCGGATCGGCTCACCACCACGCGCGCGCCCGGCGGCAGGTCGTGGGACCGCCGCCCGTCGCACCAGAGGATGCCGGTGCCGTCGGTGCGGGCGAGGACCTCGATCGCCACCGTCGCTTCGGGGCCGACGACCAGGGGGCGCGCGAACAGGGCGTGCGCCGAGAGCGGGACCACCGCGATCGCCTCGACGGTGGGCCAGATCACCGGCCCTCCGGCGGAGAAGTTGTACGCCGTCGAGCCCGTGGGAGTCGCGATGACCACGCCGTCGCAGCCGAAGCTCGACAGCGGGCGGCGGTCGATCTCGATGACGACCTCCATCATGCGCTCGCGCGCGGCCTTCTCGACGGTGGCCTCGTTGAGCGCCCACGTGTCGTAGATCACGGCGCCGTCGGCATCCTTCACGCGCACGGCGAGGGTCATCCGCTCCTCGACCTGATAGTCGCGCGCGATGATGCGGCGCATGGCGTCGTCGATGTCATCCGGCTCGATCTCGGCGAGGAAGCCGACATGGCCCATGTTGATGCCGAGGATCGGCGCCGTGCCGTCGCGCACCAGTTCGGCCGCACGCAGGATGGTGCCGTCACCGCCCAGCACGATGGCGAGCTCGACGTCGGCGACGTGCACATCCGTGCCCAGGGCCGCCAGCGGACCGAGATCGGTCAGGGCCGCGACCAGCTCGGGATCGTCCACGGCGAGCACCGGCCGCGCACCGGCCGAGGTCAGCGCGGCGATGACGCGACGAGCGGCCGCGACGGTGTCGTCTCGCCGGGCGTGGGCGACCACCAGGATGTCGCGCGTACGTGTCGCGTCGGTCATACCGCTCCCGTCAGCTCATCGATCGTCCTCAGCCATTCTGTCGGATTGCCGGGCGTCGCCGGGCGGTCGACAGAGGCGGCGGCGATCGGCCGGAGGTGCACGAGGTACTCCCGGTTGCCGTGCGTGCCTGCCAGCGGCGAGGCGATGAGGCCGGCGGTGCCGAGCCCCACGTCCCACGCCGCCCACAGCACGCCCGCGACGGCGTCGGCGCGGGCGGCCGGGTCGGTGACCAGGCCCTCACGCACCCCCGTCCGACCGACCTCGAACTGCGGCTTGATCAGCAGCACGATGTCGGTGGCGGCGCTGACCAGCGTCGCGATCGCCGGGAGGACGAGCCCCAGCGAGATGAACGAGAGATCGGCCACCACCACCTCGGGCACACGATCGTCGCCGGATGCGGCGGCCAGCGCTGCCGGCGTCATGTAGCGGACGTTGAAGCCCTCGATGACCGTCACGCCGGGGTCGGCCGCGACGGAGGCCGCGAGCTGCCCGTGTCCGACGTCGACGGCGAGGACGTGCGCCGCCCCGCGCTCGCGGAGCACCTGCGTGAAGCCGCCCGTAGACGCCCCCAGGTCGAGGCACCGCCGTCCGTCGACGCGGATCGGGAAGGCGTCGAGGGCCGCGATGAGCTTGTGCGCGGCACGACTCACGTAGTGGTCCGCACCGGCCACCGCCAGGACCGCATCGTCCGCGACCGGCGTCGACGGCTTCACGAGCGGCACACCGTCGACGGTGACCAGACCGGCCTCGATGTCCCGCGCGGCCTGCGTGCGAGAACGCGACAGCCCTCGCGCGGCGAGGGCCGCATCCAACCGCACCGTCACTGGCCGCCGTCGCGCGGGCCGGATTCGAGGCGGCGCGCCAGCTCGTCGTGCAGGGCGGCGTAGGCGGCGGCGCGCTCGCGAAGGGGCTGCTCCTCGATCACCTCGAGGGCGGAGAGCAGATCCTCGCGGCGCAGCTGCTGGTCGTCGCCATCCATCGACATACCTCCACGATAGTCGCCGCGACGACGACGGCCGCGTCACGCGACGCGTCTGTTAACGGGAAATGGCCACCCAGCGTTGGGTGGCCATTTCCTGAAATGAAGTCCGGCGGTGTCCTACTCTCCC
>NZ_JBXAFF010000012.1:0-76159 GCF_058792815.1 Microbacterium sp. MPR-TSA4 | reverse complement strand
GGTCGGGTGGGCGCGTCGGTCACGCGTCGCCTCCTGTCAGCAGGGCGGCCGCAGCCGCGAGGTCGTCGGGTGTCTTCACGGCCACGGTCGGCACGCCGCGCAGGGCTCGCTTCGCGAGACCCGTGAGGGTGCCGGCCGGGGCGAGCTCGATGATGCCGGTCACGCCCGCAGCCGAGAACGCGTCCATGCAGAGGTCCCAGCGGACGGGGGAGGAGACCTGTGCGACGAGCAGGTCGAGAGCCTCACGACCTGCCACGACCCGCGCACCGTCTCGGTTGGTCCAGAGGGCGACGGTCGGGTCGGATGCCGTCACCTCTGTGGCGGCGGCGCGCAACGACTCGACCGCGGGGGCCATGTACGAGGTGTGGAAGGCGCCCGCCACCTGCAGCGCGATGACGCGGCTTCCCGCGACCGGGTGGGCCGCGAGTTCCGCCAGCGCGTCCAGCGCGCCTGCCGCCACGATCTGTCCGGCACCGTTGTGGTTGGCCGGGGTGAGGCCCAGCTCATCGAGGAGGGCGAGGACCGCGTCGCGGTCACCGCCGAGGACGGCGCTCATCCCGGTGTGCTCGCGCGCAGCCGCATCGGCCATCGCTCGTCCCCGAAGACCGACGAGACGCATCCCGTCGTCGTCCGTGAGCACTCCCGCCGCGACGAGAGCCGCGATCTCACCCACGGAGTGGCCGGCGACACCGCCGGGCGCGGTGGCCGCGGCATCCTGCAGAGCGGCGTACGAGACCAGACTCGCCGCGACGATCAGCGGCTGCGCGACGCTCGTGTCGCGGATGCGGTCGGCGTCCCATTCGGTGCCGGCCGCGAGGAGGTCGACGTCCGCCTCCTCCGCGTACCGCTCGACGCGCTCGCGGACCCCGTCGAGCTCGAGCCACGGAGCGAGGAACCCGGGGGTCTGTGAGCCCTGCCCGGGGAAGACGGTGATGATCACGTGCCTATCCTTCCAACTTCTGCGCCGCCGCGCTGGCGAACACGTCACAACAAACGCGGATTGCTTTGTATCCGATCGATAACAGCACCGGGACGGTGGGATGTCAGTCGGTGCGAGAGGGGCGTCGCGCCGCGCTTCCCCGACGGCGCGTCGCCTCGGTGCCGATCGACCCGATGATGAGGGCCGTCTGCAGGATGAGCGCCTCTCGCGGCCCGGTCGCATCCCAGCCGATGACGTCCGAGACGCGCTTGAGGCGGTACCGCACGGTGTTCGGGTGGACGAACAGCTCGCGCGCCGTCGCCTCGAGGGAGCGCCCGTTGTCGAGGTAGCTCCAGAGTGTCGTGACGAGATCGGCGGAGTGCGCCTGCAGCGGACGGTAGATGCGCTCGACCAGAGTCGCCTTCGCCATGGCGTCGCCGGCCAGCGCACGCTCGGGCAGCAGATCGTCGGCCTCGACCGGACGCGGCGCGTGACGCCACGCCCCGGCGACGGCGAACCCCGCCAGCGCCGCGCGCGCACTCAGCCCGGCATCCACCAGCGCGGGCACCGTGGGACCGAGGACGAGGTGGCCGGGACCGAAGCCGGGCTCCAGCCGTCGTGCGATCTCGGGGAACGGCAGCTCGTCGCTCACGGGCTCGCGTCCGGGCAGTACCGCACGCCCGATCACCAGCACGAGGCGCGACCCCTGCACGCCGATGAGCACGTCGACGCCGAGCTTGCGGGCGAGCCGCCGCAGATGATCGACATCCAGCTGCGGGGGCGTCGTGCCCACGAGCACGGCGACCTCTCCGTGGCCGTGCCAGCCGAGGGCGGCGATACGGCTCGGCAGCTCCTCGTCGGCCTCGCCTGTGAGGATCGAGTCGACGACGAGCGCTTCGAGTCGCGCGTCCCAGAGCCCGCGGGCCTCTGCGGCCCGCGCGTAGACGTCAGCCGACGCGAATGCGACCTCGCGGGAGAACAGCAGGATGCTCTCGCGCAGGTCCTCCGCCCGGCCCGCGACGCGCTCCTCGGTGACGGCGACGGTCACCCGGATGAGCTGCAGCGTCTGCGTCAGGCTGACGCTGCGCAGCAGTTCACGGGGGGCTGCGGCGAAGATGTCGGCGGCGATCCAGGGCGTGGAGCCCGGATCCTCGTACCACTGGATGAACGAGGCGATGCCCGCCTGCGCCACGAGGCCCACGGCCGACCGGCGTGCCGGCGGCATGTCGGCGTACCACGGCAGCGAGTCTTCGAGTCGCTTGATGGTCGCCGTGGCCAGGTCCCCGGAGATGCGGCGGAGCCACGCTAGTGTCTCCGCCTTCTCCTGAGGTGTGGGGCGGGCGGGCATCGAACCGGTCAGCTCTCGCCGCCGGCGTTCCCGGTCGTTCCGGCCGTCACGTCGTGCAGACGGTACTTCTCGATCGCCTGGGCGGACAGCGAGCGGTCGACGAGTCCTTCCTCGGCCAGCGCCTGCAGCGCGCGGACCACGATCGACGGGCCGTCGATCTTGAAGAAGCGACGCGCCGCGGCACGGGTGTCGGAGAAGCCGAAGCCGTCGGCACCCAGCGTCACGTACCGACGGGGCACCCACTCGCGGATCTGGTCCTGGACCGCGTGCATGTAGTCGCTCACGCCCAGCACCGGACCCGCGGTGTCGCGGAGCTTCTCGGTCAGGTACGCGGTGCGCGGCTCGGCGAGCGGGTTGAGGAAGTTGTGCTCGTCGGCGGCGAGACCGTCGCGGCGCAGCTCCGTCCAGCTCGTGACCGACCAGACGTCGGCGGCCACACCCCAGTCGTCGCGCAGCAGCTGCTGCGCCTCGAGCACCCACGGCACGCCGACGCCCGACGCGAGCAGCTGCACGCGGTGACCGTCGCCGGAACCCTCGGAGATGCGGTGGATGCCGCGGACGATGCCGTCGACGTCGACGCCCTCGGGCTCGGCCGGCTGCACCAGCGGCTCGTTGTAGAGGGTGATGTAGTACATCACGTTGGGGTCGGGGTGGTTGCCGCCGTACATGCGGTCCAGACCGGAGCGCACGATGTGGGCGATCTCGTACCCGTACGCCGGGTCGTACGACACGGTGGCGGGGTTCGTCGAGGCCAGCAGGTGCGAGTGGCCGTCGGCGTGCTGGAGACCCTCACCGGTCAGCGTGGTGCGACCGGCCGTCGCGCCCATGATGAAGCCGCGGGCCATCTGGTCCGCCGCCGCCCACTGCGCGTCGCCGGTGCGCTGGAAGCCGAACATCGAGTAGAAGATGTAGACCGGGATCAACGGCTCGCCGTGCGTGGCGTACGAGGTGCCCGTGCCGGTGAAGGCGGCGACCGCACCCGCCTCGTTGATGCCGACGTGCATGATCTGCCCCTGCGGGCTCTCCTTGTAGGCGAGGAGGAGCTCACGGTCGACCGAGGTGTAGTTCTGACCGTTCGGGTTGTAGATCTTCGCGGTCGGGAAGAACGCGTCGAGACCGAAGGTGCGCGCCTCGTCCGGGATGATCGGGACGATGCGGTTGCCGAAGTCCTTCGAGCGCAGCAGGTCCTTCAGCAGGCGGACGAAGGCCATCGTCGTGGCGACCTCCTGCGTGCCGGAGCCCTTCTTCGGCAGCGCGTACGCGCTGTCGTCGGGCAGGCTGATCGGCACGTGGTGGGTGCGGCGCTCCGGCAGGAACCCGCCGAGGGCGCGACGCTTCTCCACCATGTACTGGATGGTCTCGTCCTCCATGCCCGGGTGGAAGTACGGCGGGGCGTAGGGGTTCTCCTCGAGCTGCGCGTCGGAGACCGGGATGCGCATCGAGTCGCGGAAGTGCTTGAGGTCGTCGAGCGTCATCTTCTTCATCTGGTGGGTCGCGTTGCGCCCCTCGAAGTGGTGACCGAGACCGTATCCCTTGATGGTCTTCGCGAGGATGACCGTGGGCTGGCCCTTGTGCTCGGTGGCGGCCTTGTAGGCGGCGTAGAGCTTCTGGTAGTCCAGGCCACCGCGGCGCAGCTTGCCCCAGATGTCCTCGTCCGACCAGTCCTTCACCATGGCGGCGGTGCGCTCGTCGCGGCCGAAGAAGTGGTCGCGGATGAACTTGCCGTCCTCCGCGCGATAGGTCTGGAAGTCGCCGTCCGGCGTCGTGTTCATGAGGCGCACGAGAGCACCGTCGGTGTCGACCTGGAGCAGGTCGTCCCAGCCGCGGCCCCAGACGACCTTGATGACGTTCCAGCCCGCGCCGCGGAAGAACGCCTCGAGCTCCTGGATGATCTTGCCGTTGCCGCGCACCGGTCCGTCGAGGCGCTGGAGGTTGCAGTTCACCACGAAGGTGAGGTTGTCCAGACCCTCGTTGGCGGCGACCTGGAGCTGTCCGCGGCTCTCGACCTCGTCCATCTCACCGTCGCCGAGGAAGGCCCAGACGCGCGAGCCCGAGAGGTCCTTGATCCCGCGGTTGGTGAGGTACTTGTTGGTCATCGCCTGGTAGATCGCGTTGATGGGTCCGAGACCCATCGACACGGTCGGGAACTGCCAGTACTCGGGCATGAGCCGCGGGTGCGGGTACGACGGGATGCCCAGCGGTGCCTTCGACTTCTCCTGACGGAAACCGTCGAGCTGGTCGGCCGACAGACGCCCCTCGAGGAAGGAGCGGGCATAGATGCCGGGGGAGGCGTGGCCCTGGATGAAGATCTGGTCGCCGCCCGTGGGGTCATCGAGGCCGCGGAAGAAGTGGTTGAAGCCGACTTCGTACAGCGACGCGGACGACGCGTAGGTCGAGATGTGTCCGCCGACGCCGATACCGGGGCGCTGAGCACGGTGCACGGTGAGCGCGGCGTTCCAGCGGATCCACCGGCGGTAGCGACGCTCCATCTCCTCGTCACCGGGGAAGGCGGGCTCGTTCTCCGGCGCGATCGTGTTGATGTAGTCGGTCGTGGGGACCTGGGGCACGTTCAGCTGCAGCTCGTGCGACTTGTTCAGCAGGCTGAGCATGATCTCGCGACCGCGCCCCGCCCCCTTGCTGTCGACGAGCTGCTGCAGCGATTCCTGCCACTCGTGCGTCTCTTCGGGGTCGCTGTCCTGCGGTCCCTGAGAGTACGGATCCTGATCGTTGACCGTCACGAGACACCTTTCGTCGTCTGGCAGATCGTGCCAGGGATGGGGCTTGGGATGCGCGCGGCTTTGTGCAGCGTCGACAACGCGTCCTGGATCAGCCTAGTCACATCGCGATGGGGTGGACCGCGCGGGACGCGAGTGGGCCCTGCCGGGATCGAACCGACGACATCCACGGTGTAAACGTGGCGCTCTACCAGCTGAGCTAAAGGCCCTGACCCCCTCAGTCTATGAGGAGGGGCTGCGGTCAGCCGTCGCGCCCGACGACACGCGGCTCGGCGGGATTGAGGTACATGCCGTCGTCCTTGCCCAGTCGGGAATGACCGCGGGAGTAGGCGAAGTAGACCACGAACCCGATGACGAGCCAGATGAGGAACCGCAGCCAGGTCTCCACCGTCAGATTCAGCATCAGGTAGACGCAGATGAGCGCCGAAAGGAGCGGCAGCACCGGGTTGCCGGGCACCCGGAAGCCGCGCTTGAGGTCGGGGCGGGTGCGCCGCAGCACGACGACACCGACCGACACCAGCACGAACGCCGACAGCGTGCCGATGTTCACCATCTCCTCGAGCACACCGATGGGGGTCAGTCCGGCGACGACGGCGACGATCACGGTGACCACGATGGAGATCACCCAGGGGGTCCGTCGGGTGGGGTGCACCTTGGCGAGCCGCTGGGGGAGCAGACCGTCGCGCGACATCGCGAAGATGATGCGCGTCGCACCGATCATCAGGGTCAGCACGACGGTGGTGAGGCCGGCCACCGCTCCGGCGGAGATGACCGTGGCCATCCAGGCCTGACCGTGATGCGTGAACGCGTTCGCGAGGGCGGCGGCGGGGTCGAGCTCGTCGTAGCGCACCATGCCGGTCACGACGAGCGCGACGGCGCAGTAGAGAACAGTGCAGATCACGAGCGACGCGATGATGCCGATCGGGAGGTCGCGCTGCGGGTTCTTCGTCTCCTCGGCCGTCGTGGCGACGACGTCGAAGCCGATGTAGGCGAAGAAGACGAGGGCCGCGCCCGCGAAGATGCCGCCCACGCCGAAGGCCATCGGCGCCGAGCCGGAGAGGAACTGGAGCAGCGGCTGCATGAGACCCGTCGCCGCCTCGCGCGGCGCGGCATCCGGGACGAACGGCGTGTAGTTGGCGGGGTTGATGAACATGATCCCGGCGACGATGACGAAAAGGACGATGAAGAGCTTCACCCCCACGAGCACGAGGTTGACACGCATGGACTCGCGGATGCCGATCGTCATGAGGATGCCGAGGACGATGACCAGGAGGATCGCCATGACATCGACCACGCCGCCGTAGCCGATGGCCTCCGGCAAGGGGATGCCGAGCTGGCCGAGGAGCACGCCGAGGTACGCGCTCCACCCCTGGGCGACCACGCTCGCGCCGAGGAACATCTCGAGGATGAGGTCCCATCCGATGATCCAGGCGAACAGCTCGCCGAGCGAGGCGTACGAGAACGTGTACGCGGAGCCCGACACCGGAACCGTCGATGCGAACTCGGCGTAGCACATCGCCGCGAGAGCGCAGGCGACCGCCGCCACGATGAAGCTGACGACCACCGCGGGTCCGGCGACCTCGTGGGCGGCGCGGCCGGTCAGGGTGAAGATGCCGGCGCCGATCACCACGCCGACCCCGAAGACGGTCAGGTCGAGCGCGGAGAGCGACTTTCGCAGCCGGAACTCCGGTTCCTCCGTGTCGGCGATCGATCGCTCGATGGACTTCGTGCGCATCACGCTCATGGCGCCTCCTCTGAGGATCCGCAGAGCACGGTGCGCAGCACTGCGGTCAGGGTGAACATGCTAGTGCGACGTCCGCGCCGACCGGAACGCCCCTGCGTCGGGAGCGGTAGGTTGGGACGGTGAAGTCACGACCCGCCGACCAGCAGCTCCTGCTCGAACTCGCGACGCTCGACGCCGCGATCCAGCACGCTGAGCATGCCCGCCGCAACCCGGAGCAGGCCGGCCGTGTGCAGGAGCTGCTCGCGCAGCGCCAGGCCCAGTCCGCCGAACTGACGACGCTGCTCGGGGCCCGCGACGACGTGAACGCCGAACTGGCGCGTCTGGAGTCGGATGTCGCGCTCGTCGAGGCTCGTGTCGCCCGCGACCGGGAACGCCTCGCGGCGTCGGCCAACGCCAAGGAGGCGCAGGGACTCGAGCACGAGCTGGCGTCGCTCGCGAAGCGCAAGAGCGACCTCGAGGATGCCGAGCTCGAGCTGATGGAGCGGCTCGAGGCCGCCGAAGCCGCCGTCGCGGCGCAGGAGGCGGCCATCGCCGCCGTGAACGAGGAGGGCGGGCGACTGAGCGCCGCCGCGAAGGAGAGCGTCGCCGCCGCGACCGCGCGCAGCGAGGCCGCCACCCGCGACCGCGCCGCCATCGCCGCCCGTGTGCCCGCGGACCTGCTCGCGCTGTACGAGCGCCTGTCCGCTCGCGGTGTCGGCGCCGGACTGCTCCGCCGCCGCACGTGCGAGGGGTGCAACATGGTGCTCGCGGGCACCGATCTGCAGACGATCCGCCAGGCCGCCGACGACGACGTCGTCCAGTGCCCCGAGTGCGGCGGCATCCTCGTGCGCACCGACGAATCGGGGCTGTGAACGCCACCAGCGCGGCACGGAGCACGCCGCGCTGGCGCCTGGTCACGACGTCGGGCGAGCAGGCGGTCGTCACCACGATCGGTGCAGACCTCGACGTCCAGCACGTCGAGCGCCGCGCGCTCGACGCGTGGTGGGACGACGACCCGCTCACCCGGTGGGTCTGGTCCGACACGACACGCTGGTATCCGCGGGCGCTCCGCGCCGGCGCCGTCCTCGCACGGTGCCATGACCTGCGGCTCGCGCACGCGATCCTGCGCGACAGCGCTCTCGTCACGGATGCGGCCGCGCTGCGTGCCGCGACGGTGTGGGATGTCGCGGTGGACGAGCCCGCGACACCCACCGCACCCGCGCTGTTCGATCTCGACGGCACCGCGCGTGCGGGCGTGCCCGACGATCCCGACGAGGCGCTCGCCGAGTTCCGGCGCCAGCAGCGCGCGCTCCGCGACGGCGCAGACCCCGCTCGTCTGCAGCTGTTGATCGCCGCCGAGTCCGCCGGCGCGCTCCTGGCGACGGAGATGAACACGGCAGGTCTGCCCTGGGACCGGCGGACGCACGAGGCGATCCTCGAGGACGTTCTCGGCGCCCGCCCCGCGCCCGGCGAGCTCCCCGCCCGCGTGCGCGACCTCGCGACGGCCGTGCGCGTGGCGCTCGGCGACCCGGCGGCGAGTCTGGACTCGCACCCGAAGCTCCTGCGCAGCCTTCACCGTGTCGGGGTGCGCGCCGAATCCACGAGTCGGTGGGAGTTGGCCGAGTACGATCACCCCGCCATCGCGCCCCTCCTCGCCTACAAGAAGCTCACGCGTCTGATGAGCGCGAACGGCTGGGCCTGGCTCGACGAGTGGGCCGCCGACGGCCGGTTCCGTCCCGTCTACGTGCCCGGAGGGGTCGTGACGGGCAGATGGGCGTCATCCGGGGGCGGCGCACTCCAGATCCCGCGCCAGCTGCGCCGCGCCGTCCGGGCCGATCCGGGGTGGACCCTCGTCGTGGCCGATGTCGCGCAGCTGGAGCCGCGGGTGCTCGCGGCGATGGCGTCCGACGAGTCGCTCGCGTCGGCGGCGCGCGGGCGCGATCTCTACGAGGGCATCGTCGCGAGCGGGGTGGTCCAGACCCGCCAGGAGGCCAAGATCGCCGTCCTCGGCGCGATGTACGGTGCGACGACGGGCGACAGCGGTCGCCTGGTCCCGGCGCTGCGGCGCGCCTACCCGCGGGCAATGGGACTGGTCGACGACGCCGCAGCGACGGGGGAGCGGGGAGGAGTCGTCTCGACCTGGCTCGGTCGCTCCAGCCCGCCTCCGTCCTCCTCCTGGCGCGAGATCCAGGCCTCCGCCGCGCTTCCCGATGCGACGGAGGCAGACCGCGTACGCGCCCGCCGCTCCGCCCGTGATCGCGGGCGCTTCACCCGCAACTTCGTCGTGCAGGGCACCGCCGCCGAGTGGGCGGCGGCGTGGCTCGCCGACCTGCGCGGCCGCCTCGCGGCCCTGCCCGAGGTGGACGCCGCGGACGGCGCGGCGGCATCGGGGCCCGTGTTCGGCCGACGCGCGCACCTCGCCTTCTTCCTTCACGATGAGATCATCGTGCACACCCCCGCCCCGCACGCGGAGGCCGTCGCCGAGGCGGTGCGGGAGGCGGCCGCGAACGCCGCTCGGCTGCTCTTCGGCTCGTTCCCGATCGACTTCCCCCTGGATCTGCGGATCGCCGTCGACGCCGCGAAGGACTGAGGGGTCACCCGCACCCGGGCGCGCTCGTTGCTTCCACGGCGACATCGTTCATCATCGGGGTGTGCACGACGACGGGCTGCAGCCCGGCGCCGCGTGGGGCGACGAAGTGGAACGTCAATGTGCGCTCCTGTCCGGGAGCGAGTGTCACACGCGCGAGGGTCGCCGCCGACGCGTCGCCGTCGACGTCGGTGGAGGAAGCCCGTTCGCCGTCGAGCTCCACGCCGCCCAGGAACCATCCGTCCGGGATCATCGCCGTGACATCCGTCGTGATGTCGCCGGGGGCGGACGGGTTCGCCGCTCCCGTCATCCACACGGAGAAGTCGCGAGCCGCCACGGTCGCGCTGCTGCGCAGCGTCACGGCGAGCGTCACGTCGGCGGCGCCGTCGGCCCGGCACGTCTGCACCGACGGAGCGATGCGCGTGTGCAGATAGGTGTCCATCTTCCCCGTCGTGGCATCGTTGAAGAAGACGCCCACGGCGTCGGGTCCCGCCGCGCGCAGGCGGGCGAGCGCTCCGCCGAGCGGGCCCTGCGCCAGCGCCGACCCCTCATCCGCCCGGGCGCTCCACACCGACACGCGCCCCTGCGCGACCGGCTTCGCGAGGGCGTCCATCCAGCGGAGCGGATCGAGGGGACGCGACGAGAGCGCCGCGAACAGCCGATCCGTGAGATCACTCTGCATCGCCGTCTGCTCGTCGGCCGTCTTCTCCAGGTAGGGCCGGACAAGGATGTCCTCGACCACGTCGCCGCGGTCGACGACGGTGCCGTCGGAGAGGGTCAGTGGCCCGGTGATCGTGAGGAGAGACGCGAGCACGGCGGGATCGACCGCCACCACCGTGTCCGGCGCGGCATGGCCGAGCGACTGCCACCACGCCGACGCGAGCCGTGCGCTGAGGGCGAAGTCGGGGGTCATCGTCGCATTCATGACGAACCGCCCGGGAGCCTCACCGTAGAGCGCCACGAGATCGGGAGGAAGCTCCGCGATCGGATGATCGAGCGAGTGGAAGGCGCGGGAGTCGACGTGGTCGGTCACCTCCAGGCGACCGCCGACCGCCCGTATCGCGAGGAAGGAGCCGGTGATGCCGCCGCCGGTGCGCACCTCCGCGGTGTTCTGGATCATGACCAGAATCGTCCGCGCACCGTCGGCACCCAGCATCCCCGGGAGCGCGTTCGCCGCGGCGGCCGCGTCCCGCAGCAGCGGCGCCCCGGCGGCGACCGCGACGCCGGCGCGGTCGGCGGCATCCCGCAGCGGACCGACGAGCTGGTCGCGGGGGAGCGCGGTGAGGGCGCCGTCGGCGGCGGCCACGCGCTGCGCGAGGGCGTCGAGCGGAGCCGAGACCGCGGCGACCCCCGACAGGTCGATCGTTCCGTCCGCACCGCCGGTGGGCTGCGCCGCGACGAGGACGTCTCCGGTCGCGGCGGCGACGTCGCGGACGGTGTCCGCCAGCATCCGCACGGCAGCGGTGTTCGCCCCCACGCCCGGGATCGCCTCAGTGGCTCGCCACAGCGGATCCGAGGTCAGGGCGGCCGCGCGCGACGCATGCTCCCGTGCGGCATCGACGACGGGGGTCAGTGCGGCCAGGTCGCCCGCGGCGAGGGCCGCCGACAGGCGCGGTTGCAGCGCGACGACCTCCTCGAGCTCGTTCTTCGCCATCCACCCGCGGATGCCGAGCCATCCCGCCACCGCGAGGAGCAGCCCGACCACCACGACGGCGACCAGAGCGCCCCGCCGCAGCTTGCGGCGGCGCGATCCGGTCGCGGTGGTGGGCGGCGCGACCTCAGTCACGGGCGCGGCGCGCGCGCCGGGCGTACAGCAGGGCACCGCCGCCGACCACGAGCGCGAGCGCGAGGCCCGTGAGCGGGAGCACGGCTGCGCCGTCGCCGCCCGTCGCCGGCAGCGACATCCCCGCCGCCGCGACGGCTCCCGACGTCGCCACACCGGCGGGGTCCGTCAGACACGCCGGCGTCGACGGCGGGTAGGAGAGCGCGACCCGCAGTGACGGGTTCACCTCGACGGTGGCCGAGATGTCGCCCCTCGTCCAGGCGAAGTTGCCCGGCGACGCGACCCACTGGCCGTTCTCGAAGGCCCACCCGGGCCATCCGTTCCCCTGCCCGTTCTCGTCCACCGATGCGCCGGGCCAGAGCACCCGTCCGGACAGCGTCCCGTCGACGATCTCTCCGAGTGCGATGGTGGTGCTCTGCTCGCCGTCGGTCAGCACCAGGCGCGCCGTGTGGCTCGTGGCCTGGCCGTCCGGATCGTTCAGGACCACCGAGTAGTCGATCCACGGCACGTTCGCGTCGCAGGACGGCGCGACCGTCGTCCCGCTCAGCGACGGCGATGACGGCGTGTCGGGGCCGTAGTCGTCGCCGGTATCGGCAGCCGACGCGGCCGACGCACCCCCCGACAGCAGAACGACGGCAAGAAAAACGGGCAGCGCGTACTTACGCATGATGATGCCTCCCCCAGGCGATGCGAGCCCAAACCCCCCAGCCGGGTCTCGTGGCGACACCGTACCACGTCGGAACGACGCGAACCAGTAGGATCGGGGGAGCGAATGGGTCGGCTGGACGGTCGCGTGGCGGGTTCACCCGCACCGAGGAACGTCCGGGCTCCACAGGGCAGGGCGGTGGGTAACACCCACCCGGAGCAATCCGCGAGACAGTGCCACAGAGAGCAGACCGCCCCGGACTCCGCTCGTCGGAGCACCGGGGTAAGGGTGAAAGGGTGGTGTAAGAGACCACCGGGATCGTGGTGACACGGTCCGCACGGTAAACCTCGCCCGGAGCAAGGCCAGACAGGGGATGCCGACGCGGCTCGCCGAGTCCCCGGGTAGGCCGCTGGAGCGGCACGGCAACGTGTCGCCGAGAGAGATGACCGTCCACGGAGCGCGAGCTCCCGGACAGAACCCGGCGTACAGGCCGGCCCATTCGCCTCACCCCGTCCGGCAGGGATTCTAGGAGAGATACGGTCCGCCAGTCCGCAGGGAGTCCGCGGAATCGCGCGGAGCGCCGAGGATCGAGTCCACCGCGTCGCGAGTTCGATCGCCGGAGCCCGCCCACATGTGCCCGTAGGTGTCGAGAGTCTTCATCGCCGACTTGTGCCCGAGGCGCCCCTGCACCGTCTTCACCGATTCGCCGTACCGCGTAGCGCGTGGCACCAATGAGGCGGAGCACCCATCTTCCACCTTGCGAAGCGCGCTCGCCTCAATCGCGTGCCTTAACCGCGCGCCGCTGTCCGGGCGGCGTGAGCTCCGTGACGTACTTGACATCGGCTGCGTTCACATCGCTCCCCAAACGCATGGAGGGCTGCGCCCGCCTCACGACGATCCACGACCACGACGTGGCCGTCCGCGAGAATGATCTTCAGGGAGACACGGGTCGATACTTCTTGAACTTACTTCCCACGATCGCGCCCACCAGCCCCGCGATCGTCGCCCCCGCGGCCACACGCCCGACCGCCTGAGCGGGCTGCCGACTTCCTCACTGATCTCGAACTACGCCGCGGCGCCCGCTGCCGACTTCTTGACCACAGATGGTCAGTGACGCACGCGGCGCCCTGGAATCGGCCCGTCTATCGTCCACTCCGGACGCCAGGCGAGCGGCTGTACCTTGTTGCCATGTGGCTTGATCCAGCGTCGTGGACCTCTGCGCTGGTGGCCGCCCTCGTAGCGCTATTGATCGCGTTGTTCGGCGTGGTCGTCACCAGAACCTGGCGCCGTCGGGACGACGTGTTGAAGGAGCGTGAGGCTCTCGCGGCGGCTCTCCTCGACCGGCTGGACTCATGGACGATACCTGAACGCCCTGCTCCCGGACCCCACGGGACGTTCTACCGCGACGACGGGTGGTTCGGTGATAGGTGGGTGTACCTACATCCACCCGATGCCTGGGAAGATCCGTCGATTCGCGCGCTACTGGCTTCCGGAGTTTCGGAGGATGAACTTGAAGACGTGGAGCTTGTCTTTCCAACCTTCACCGGCTACCAAACCCTCGACTGGCCAGGATCGACGGAAGAGACCTGGTTGACGGCGGGCGCCATCAAACAACACGCTGTCTCGATCCCCGGGGTGCTCCAGATTCGCGAACCGTGGCTGACCAGCCGTTTCCTGCAGTGGTTTCTAGGGGCGGAATCCAGGTACCTCCGGATCGCAGGCGCCATTCTTGTGAAGCCGGATGGCGCCGTTGAGACTTTTCAGTCGTCGCCATGGGAAAGAAAGAAGAGCGCCGATCACTGGAAGGAAAGAGCTCGCCGGGGCACCGTTCAGTGGGCGAGGGGGAGCATCCGTCGCGGACGCCTGTGGGCCATCGCATCGCTTCTGCGCCCAGTTGGCGTATGGCTTACGGTCATCATCGCTTTCCCGCTAGCAGTTCCCCTGGCCGTCTTCGTCGGCATGATTCTCCTATGGGACGCTGCACGTGGGCTGCTTGGATTCCGTCGCCCTCGGTCCAGGAGGCTCAGATCCACCGGCTTGGAACATGGTTCCGTTCCCCGCTCGGAATAGCGGCCGGCCCATTCGCCTCACCCCGTCCGGCAGGGTTCGCGACCCGACCGCCGGAGGGGTCAGAGGGGTCGTTCGAGCCGGGCCTTCGCCTCGCGCTCGATCAACACCGGCAGGAAATCCTTGACGCGAGCGCGCGAGAAGTGATCCCGAGCCTCCTCGACGGCGGCCCTCACCGCGGAGGCCGGAGCGTTCGGGAAACGCACTTCGAGTCGTTCGACGATCTCTTGGATGACCGCTTCGGGATCCGCGGGCTGGGTCGACATGGCGACGAGCCTACGCCGCGCAGCGCGACGACGGTAAGACGGAGAGAGGCGGAACGCAGCTCTGCGTCCCGCCTCTCCGCCGCTTGCATCAGCGTGTGAAAGTGGAGCTCGACAGTCCCCAGACCGTCAGGCTCACCATAGAGCGAACAGGACGCGCGTGGCAACAGTCGATCGCGCTACACCGCCAGCGCCGCCGCGCCGATGATCCCCGCGTTGTTGCGGTGCGTGGCGGGGACGATGGGTGTGGAGAGCTGCAGCAGCGGCAGGAACTCGTCGGCGTGCTTCGAGACCCCTCCGCCGACGATGAACAGATCGGGGCTCAGGAGGAAGTCGAGGTAGCTGTAATACCACTGCAGGCGCTTGGCCCACTTCTTCCACGTGAGCTCGTCGCGCTCCATCGCCGAGTAGGCCGCCCACGCCTCGGCATCCTTGCCGTGATGCGCACGCTGGAGATGTCCGAGTTCGGCGTTCGGGATCAGGACGCCGTCGTACAGCATGGCGGTCCCGATGCCGGTGCCGAGCGTCGTCAGCAGCACGAGGCCGGGCACGTCGCGAGCGGCACCGTATCGCGCCTCCGCGACACCGGCGACATCCGCGTCGTTCGCGAAGTGGATCTCACGGCCGAGGCCGTCCTCGAAGAACTTCTCGGCTTCGAAGCCGACCCAGGTGTCGGCGACGTTGGCCGCGGAGAGGGTCTTGCCGTTCTTGACGATCGCGGGGAACGCGACGCCCAGCGGGATGTCGGCGTCGGTGACACCGAGCGTGTCGAGAACGGTCTGCACCGCCGCCAGCACGTCGTCGGGCTCGGCGCCGGTCGGCGTCGCCACCTTCACGCGGTCGCTGAGGAGCTTTCCCTCCTCGAGGTCAACGAGGGCACCCTTGATGCCGGTTCCGCCGATGTCCACACCGACCGCGCGGGTCGCCTTCGTCGTCATGCGGTCCAGCCTATCCAGGTCCTCCGCGCCCATCGTTAGGATCGAGCCAGAGCCCCCACAGGAAGGACCTGCCATGACGTCAGGCGACGAGAAGTACTGGTACAACCTCACGACCGGCGCCGTCGAGCGCGGGTTCGAGTCGCCCGCCATCGACCGCGCCGGACCGTTCGACACGGCCGAAGAGGCGGCGAAGGCTCCGGAGCTGCTCGCGAAGCGTTCGCGCGAGTGGGCCGAGGACGACGCCCGCGAGGGCGACTGGGGTACGTCGGGCGACGCGTCGCACACCGACGGGGACCGATAGTCTGGCCTTCGGCCCGGCTTCCCTTCGAAGCGGCATCTGAGAGGACGCGATGGACAAGCAACGGGACTTCGTACTGCGCACGATCGAAGAGCGGGGCGTGAAGTTCGTCCGCCTCTGGTTCACCGATGTGATCGGAACGCTGAAGTCGGTCGCGATCGCCCCCGCCGAGGTGGAGGGCGCCTTCACCGAAGGACTCGGCTTCGACGGATCGGCGATCGAGGGCCTGACCCGATCGTACGAGTCGGACCTGCTCGCCCACCCCGACCCGACGACGTTCCAGACGCTCCCGTGGCGCGGTGAGATCGACCCGACGGCCCGCATGTTCTGCGACATCACCACGCCCGACGGGCAGCCGGCCGTGGCAGACCCGCGTCACGTGCTCAAGCGCACGCTCGCGAAGGCGGCGGATGCCGGGTTCACGTTCTACACCCACCCCGAGATCGAGTTCTACCTGCTGAAGTCGTCGTCGTTCGGACCCGAGGGCCCGGAGCCGGTGGATTCCGCCGGCTACTTCGACAACGTCCCCGGCGGCACGGCCCACGACTTCCGCCGCCGCAGCGTGCGGATGCTCGAGGACCTCGGCATCTCGGTGGAGTACAGCCACCACGAGGGCGGCCCCGGGCAGAACGAGATCGACCTGCGCTACGCGGACGCCCTCGCGACCGCCGACAACATCATGACCTTCCGCACCGTGGTCAAGGAGGTGGCGATCGAGCAGGGCGTGTACGCGACCTTCATGCCGAAGCCCCTGTCCGGCAAGCCGGGAAGCGGCATGCACACGCACATGTCGCTCTTCGAGGGCGACCAGAACGCCTTCTACGAGGAGGGCGCGCAGTACCAGCTGTCGAAGACCGGTCGCCAGTTCATCGCCGGACTGCTCACCCACGCGAACGAGATCGCCGCGGTGACCAACCAGTTCGTCAACTCGTACAAGCGGCTCTGGGGCGGCGACGAGGCGCCCAGCTTCATCTGCTGGGGTCACAACAACCGCTCCGCCCTCGTGCGGGTGCCCATGTACAAGCCGAACAAGGGGCAGTCGACGCGGGTGGAGTACCGTGCGCTCGACTCGGCGGCGAACCCGTACCTCGCCTTCGCCCTGATGCTCGCCGCGGGTCTGAAGGGCATCGAGGAGGGCTACGAGCTTCCGCCGGAGGCCGAGGACAACGTCTGGTCGCTCACGGATGCCGAGCGACGCGCGCTCGGCTACGCGCAGCTGCCCGCGAGCCTCGACCACGCGCTGGAGTACATGGAGGAGTCGGAGCTGGTCGCCGAGACGCTGGGCGAGCAGGTGTTCAACTACGTGCTGCTCAACAAGCGCCGCGAGTGGCACGAGTACCGTGCACAGGTGACGCCCTTCGAGCTGAAGAGCAACCTGGAGATGCTCTGATCCGTCATGACCTCGAGCGAGCGCACGTCGGTTCTGACGCTGCTGGCGCGCGACGGATTCGGTGACCTCGGCGACGCCGACGCGCTGCTGACCGAGCTGGCGGAGGCCCTGGGCCTCTCCCGCGAGGACATCCTGCGCGGCGCCCAGCACGCGGCCGATCCGGACGGCGCTCTGGCGGCGCTCGCGCGCATCGCGCGCCGCGACGCCACCGCCGTCGCGGAGGCGCTGACGCGGGGAGGCTCCGCGCTGTGGCGCCTGCTGGGCGCATCGACGGGATTCGCCGACTTCTTCCTCCGACACCCCGCCGAGCTCGCCCACCTCGTCGGCCCCGAGGTGCCGCTGCCGACGGCGGAGGAGTTGCGCCGCGAGCTGACCGATGCGGTCGGCGCGGATGCCGACGGTTTCGCCGCGACGGGCGACGAGAGCGCGTGGGTGGCCCTCCGCGTCCGCTACCGGCGCATGCTCGCGCGCATCGCCGCCCACGACCTCGGTGCCGACGACGCCGTCGCCGTGCTCGCACCGGTCGCGGCGAGCCTGGCGGATGCCGCCGGTGCCGCACTCGAGGCATCCCTCTGCGTCGCGCGGACGCGGGTCGCCGGGGGTGCGCCCGGATCGGGTCTGTTCCCGCGCGACCAGGTCGCGGCGACGCAGCTCGCGATCATCGGTATGGGCAAGACCGGCGCGCGCGAGCTCAACTACGTCAGCGACGTCGACGTCATCTTCGTGGGCGGGGGAGACCCGCAACTCGTCGAGCAGGTGGGCGAGAGCCGCGTGATCGACATCGCGACGCGGCTCGCAGTGCAGACGATGCGCGGCATCTCCGGGATGGAGATCGAGCCTCCCCTGTGGGAGGTCGACGCCAATCTACGCCCGGAAGGCAAGCAGGGCGCCCTCGTGCGGACCCTCGACTCCCACCTCTCGTACTACGACCGTTGGGCGAAGAGCTGGGAGTTCCAGGCCCTCCTCAAGGCACGCCCCTTGGCCGGCGACCGCATTCTCGGCGAGGCATACGTCGCAGCCGTCCAGCCGAAGATCTGGACGAGTGCGGCCCGGGAGAACTTCGTCGACAGCGTGCAGCGCATGCGCGAGCGGGTGACGGACCACATCCCCGCCGCGGAGGTCCCGTACCAGCTGAAGCTCGGTCCCGGCGGCATCCGCGACATCGAGTTCACCGTTCAGCTGCTCCAGCTCGTGCACGGGCTCACCGACGACACGATCCGGCAACGGGGCACCCTCGATGCGCTCGAGGCGCTCGTCGGCGCGGGCTACATCGGGCGCGAGGATGCCGCGACGTTCTCGCACGACTACCGGGTGCTGCGGGTCCTCGAGCATCGCGTGCAGCTGCGCGACCTGCGCCGCACCCACCTCATGCCTCAGCAGCCCGACGGTCTGCGCGTGCTCGCTCGCGCGTCGCGCCTGGCGGACGGCGGCCCCGGCGTCTGGGCGCTGTGGGAGGGCATCAAGCGCGAGGTGCGCGAGATCCACGTGCGCCTGTTCTACCGCCCCCTGCTGTCGGCGGTGGCGGCGCTGAGCTCGGACGAGCAGCAGCTGTCGACCGCGCAGGCGCACGATCGCCTCGCCGCCATCGGGTTCCGCGATCCGGCGGGGGCGCTGCGTCACATCGGCGCGCTCACGGGCGGTCTGAGCCGCAAGGCCACCATCCAGCGTCATCTGATGCCGGTCATGATCCGGTGGTTCGCCGACGGCGTCGATCCGGACTACGGCCTGCTCGCCTTCCGGCGCATCAGCGAGCGTCTGGGCGACACGCCCTGGTTCCTGAGGATGCTGCGCGACTCGGCCGGTGCCGCGGAGCGGCTCACCCGCGTGCTGTCGGGATCGCGCTACATCGGCGAGCTGATGGAGTGGATCCCCGAGTCGGTCGCCTGGCTCGATTCCGAAGACCAGCTCCGCCCGCGCCCCGGCGTCGCCCTCCAGGAAGAGGCGCGCGCGATCCAGACGCGGCACGAGACGGTGGTCGAGGCCATGCGCGCCGTGCGCGCTCTGCGTCGTCGGGAGCTGCTGCGGCTCGCCTTCGGGGCCGTGCTGGGCACGCTGACGATCGACGAGCTCGCACAGGGCCTCACGACGGTCAGCGAGGTGACCATCCAGGCCACGCTGCGCGCGGTCCGCCGCGACATCGTCGGCGCCGAGGACGCCGCGCTGGACTTCTCGGTCATCGCGATGGGCCGCTTCGGCGGGGGAGAGCTGGGCTTCGGATCCGACGCCGACGTGCTCTACGTCTACGACGCGAACGGCCTCGACCCGCAGCGCGCGCACGATCTCGCACTGCGCCTGGTCGCCGGCATCCGCACCTACTCCGAAGATCACCGGGTCCCGTTCGAGCTCGACGCCGACCTGCGTCCGGAAGGGCGCAACGGACCGCTCGTGAGGTCGCTGGACTCCTACACGGAGTACTACCGACGGTGGTCGCTCTCGTGGGAGGCCCAGGCCCTGCTGCGCGCTCGCGGCGTCGCCGGGAGCGTGAAGCTCGTCGGCCGGTTCATTGCCCTCGCCGACGAGGTGCGCTACCCCCGGCATCCCGTGCAGCAGGACCTGCGGGAGATCAAGCGGATCAAGGCGCGCGTCGAGAACGAGCGACTGCCCCAGGGCGCCGACCGGTCGCGACACCTCAAACTCGGCCCCGGCGGGCTGAGCGATGTCGAATGGCTCGTGCAGCTCTGGCAGCACGAGCACGCGCACGACGTCCCGGCGCTGCGCACGACATCCACCCTCGACGCGCTCGAGGCCGCCCGGGCGGCCGGACTGGTGCCGGATGCCGCCGCGCAGCGTCTCCACGACGCGTGGCGGCTCGCGAGTCGACTGCGGTCGGCCAACACGCTGCTGTCCGGCCAGACGAGCGACGTCCTTCCGACCGATCGCGGCAAGCTCGACGGCATCGGCCGTCTGCTGGAGTACCCGCCGCGGTCGGCCACCCTCGTCGAGGAGGAGTGGCTGCGCACGGCGCGACGGGCGCGCCGCGACTTCGAGAAGCTCTTCTACGGCTGAGCGGATGCCGGGGCCGTGCGCGTGCCGTGCTCGGACTCAGCACGGCGTGCCCAGCGGTGCCAGCTCCCGGTGATGACGGCGGCGCCGGCTCCGATGATCAGCCACGCGGCGGCGGACCCGATCGCGCCGGGCGCGAGCAGCCCGAGAAGCATCGCCACCACGCTCGCCAGGACGACCGCCAGAGCCGTCAGCACCAGATGGAAGGCGGTGCGCCAGGGATGCCGCCGCAGCCCCGTCCCGGCGACGACCGGGCGGTCCGCCGCGATCACGGGGCACGCGATCGCGACCACGACCGGGATCGCGACGGGTGCCGCCACCGCGAACAGGGCGACGGCGACCGCGGCGACCGCCGTGCGGCCCACCGTGCGCGCCCGAAACCGCCCCTGGGCGATCACCCACAGCGCGGCCGCCGCCGCACCGAGGACCGCACCGGAGACGACGGCGAGGGCGATGGCAGCGGCATCCAGCGGTTGACGCGGCGCGACCGCGACGAGCACAGCCTGTGCGGCGGCGTTGGCCACCACGACGACCCCCGCGAGGGCCACCCGCGTCAGCGACGTCGGAGCGGCGCTCATCCGCGCGCCGCCGCGTCGAGCACATCCGACAGGAGGCCGGAGAAGAGCGTCTGTCCGCCGACGAGCACGTCCAGTCGCGCGTCCGACGAGACGCTGGAGGCGACCGAGACGTCGCGGCCGTCGAGCGTGCGGCCGGTGCAGGTCACCGCGGGCCCTGCCCCCACGGTCGCGCAGACGGGCGCCTCGAGCAGATCGATGCCCTTCTGCTGCAGGACGTCGATCGCTCCGAAGCGCACTTCGGCCAGGCCGTTTCCTCCGACCGGTGCGAGGGCGGCGACCTGCGAGCAGCCCGCCAGGCTCGCGGCGACGGCGCACGCCGCGAGAGCGCAGGCGAGCCGAGCGGCGCGCATCAGAGGTTCCCCTCGTGGGCGAGGATGCGCGTGCGCGCGGCGAGATGCTGCGCTTCGAGCGCCGCGTCGCTGATCGTCGCGAGATCGAACGGCGCGGGCAGGAGGAGCTCGGTGTTGCGGTCGAGCGCCGACCCGCGGCGCATCAGTGGAGTCTCGGCCCAGTCGTTGGACGCGAGCTCGCGACTGCGCGAAGCGAGCGCGAGATAGTCGCCGCCGCTTCCCGGCCGCGGATCGGCGGCGTGGTCGACGACGGTCGTGAAGATCGAGAGCGTGCCGTCCCGGTTGTCGACGAGTTCCACGGTCTGCTGCTGCTGTGGGAAGTCGATGCAGGATGCGGTCGTGATCTCCCAGAAGCCGCCACCGCCGGGCGCCCGGTGCGCGAGGATCTGGTTCAGGTGCGTGTGTCCGTTCAGCCACGCCACCACCACGGGGTATCTCACGAGCATCGCCACGAACTCGTCGGCTCCGAGCAGCACCTCCTCCTGCCCGGGCCGCTGTGCCCGGTTCTCCAGGGTGTCGCTGTTGTGATGGCTGAGCACGATCGCGAGCCGGTTCTCCTTGGTGGCCGTGACGAGCTCCGCCTCGAGCCAATCGAACTGGTTCTTCGGCACGGCGCCGTCGGGGCCCGCGACCTGGTTGCAGGTGTCCAGGCCGAACACCCGCACCCGCGGCGACAGATCGGCCTTCCACCACGTCTGGCCGGAGCGCAGATTCTCCTCGGTGAAGCCGTGCCCCACCGGGCCGGGACGATCCGCCGTGCGGAAATGCTCCGTCATGAACTCCTGCTGCGTGAACAGCGCACGCCCCGGATCGGCGGGGACCGCCTTGAATCCGGGACGCAGCCCCAGCTCGAGCCCCCACGCATCCAGGGTCTGCTGCACGGCGCTCGTGCGCGCCGCGTAGCCGCCGAGCGCCATCGCCGCCGTCGCCTCCAGGGTGTACGACTTGCGTCCGCCCACCGCGAGGGCGCGCAGTTGCGTGTCGAGGTCGAACGTTCCGAGCAGGAGCGTCTCGTGGTTTCCGTAGACCGTGTACCAGGGGGCGGGCAGGCCCACCGACGACACGGGGCGGGCGATCGCCTCGTCGAGCAGGCTCGGCAGGGTGGGGAAGCCGTAGGCGCCGAACGCGCCGCCCGTCGGATCGGCCGGCCGATAGGCCCAGACGGCCTCGGCCCACGCCTGTACGCCCTGGAACGTGTCGCTCGTGCGCGGGTCGACGGTCAGTCCGTCGAGCAGGTCGATGTACCAGCGCAGCTCGCGGTACGAGTGCATGTCCGCGCTGTCTCCGGTGACGACGGCGGCATCCATCGGAGCGCCGGTGACGGGGCTGTACCGAAGATCGGAGATCGACCTGGTCATCGCGGCGATCACGTGCGGGCTGAGCGGGTCCTGCGGATGGAATGCCGATCCCCACGCGGCGTGGTCCTGCACGATCATCGGCTCGATGCGGCCGGGCGACTGCGCGTCGATGACGTGCATGTCCGAGAGGTGCGCGAGGTAGAGGAGCGACCGACGCGATGCGGCGCGCCCGGCGTCCGCGGAGCGCCCGAGCACGTCGAAGCGTGCGATATGGGGCTCACCCGCACCGGCGACGAGCGTGCGGTAGGAGCCCTTCTGAACCGGCCCCTGCAGGATCGTCTGCAGGAGCGTGCTCGGTGCGTCGGCGACCGCGCGCGGCGGTGCGGCGAGAGCGTGCGCGAGCTCGTCGCGGGGGAGTGCGCCGGCAGCGGCGAGACCGCCGACGACGGCGAGGAACTGGCGGCGGGAGAGCACGCCCACGGGCACCTCCGGGTTCGGCGCGCTGACGCAATCGGGTGCGTCAAATCTAGCGGGCCGCGAGCGCGACTCACCAGATGCGGATGCCGCGACGCGCCGACGACCCGCATCCGTGCCCGGATGCCGCTACGCCTGCGCCGGATCGAGCGGCTCCACCACCACAGCCGTGCCGTACGCGCAGAACTCCGTGAAGCTGCCGATCGCACCCGAGTCGAACCGCATCGCCACCACGGCGTTGCCGCCGCGCTGCTGCGCTTCGGCCCACATCCGCTGCATCACCTCGAAGCGCGACTCGTAGATGACCTTCGTGTACTCGGGCATCTCGCCGCCGGCGAGCGAGCGGAAGCCGGCGGTGAAGTTCTGGCCGAAGTTGGCCGACCGCACCGTGAGCCCCATGACCTCGCCGAGGACCTTGGTGATGCGATAACCCGGAACGTCGTTCGTGGTGACAGCGAACATGGTGACCTCGTCTCTGTGATCGGCCCGATGCTCCGTCGCCGAGGCGGCGTACGGATGGTGCCGGGTCGATCCTATGGATGCCGCGGCCCGAGATCGAGCACCACAGCGGCATCGGCTCGGGACCGTGGCAGGTGACCGCCGGCCTCCGACGCGCAGAGACCCGAAACGACAGAGCCCCAGCGGCGACCGGGTTCCTCCAGGGGAGGAAGCGGTGCCACTGGGGCTCTGGGCGACTCGATCCGGCGAGACGGCGACGACGGATCGTCACCGGTCACTCCGGCCCTGCCGCGGGCCGACTACACGCCGAAGTACAGCTCGTACTCGAACGGGTGCGGGCGCGCGGCGAGCGGCTTGATCTCGTTCTCGATCTTGTACTCGATCCAGGTCTCGATGAGCTCGGGCGTGAACACACCGCCGGCGAGGAGGAACTCGTGGTCTGCGCGGAGCGCCTCGAGCGAGTCGAGCAGCGAGTTCGGCACCTGCGGGATGTTCTTGGCCTCCTCGGGCGGCAGCTCGTAGAGGTCCTTGTCGACCGGCTCGTGCGGCTCGATGCGGTTCTTGATGCCGTCGAGGCCCGCCATCATCTGCGCGGCGAACGCGAGGTACGGGTTACCCGAGGCGTCGGGCGCACGGAACTCGATGCGCTTGGCCTTGGGGTTGCTGCCCGTGATCGGGATGCGGATCGCGGCCGAGCGGTTGCCCGCCGAGTAGACCAGGTTGACCGGGGCCTCGTAGCCCTTGACGAGACGCTTGTAGGAGTTGAGCGTCGGGTTGGTGAAGGCGAGCACGGCCGGCGCGTGCGCCAGCAGACCGCCGATGTACCAGCGAGCGAGGTCGGACAGGCCGCCGTAGCCCTTCTCGTCGTAGAAGAGCGGCTTGCCCTCGAGCCACAGCGACTGGTGCGTGTGCATGCCCGAGCCGTTGTCGCCGAAGAGCGGCTTCGGCATGAAGGTCGCGACCTTGCCCCACTGCTCGGCGACGTTCTTGACGATGTACTTGAACTTCAGGATGTCATCGGCCGCGTGCACCATGGTGTCGAAGCGGTAGTTGATCTCCTGCTGGCCGCCGGTGCCCACCTCGTGGTGAGCGCGCTCGAGGATGAGGCCCGAGTCGATGAGGTGCAGGCTGATGTCGTCGCGGAGGTCGGCCGTCTTGTCGACGGGGGAGACGGGGAAGTAGCCGCCCTTGTACGCCGTCTTGTTGGCGAGGTTGCCGCCCTCTTCGGCGCGACCGGTGTTCCAGGCGCCCTCTTCGGAGTCGACGCTGTAGAAGGAAGCGTTCTGCTTCACCTCGTAGCGCACGTCGTCGAAGATGTAGAACTCCGCCTCGGGGGCGAAGAAGGCCGTGTCGGCGATGCCGGTGGAGGCGAGGTACTTCTCCGCCTTCTTGGCGACCTGACGCGGGTCCTTGCTGTAGATCTCGCCGTTGCGCGGGTTGTAGATGTCGAAGAGCATGATGAGCGTCTTCGCCTCGCGGAACGGGTCGATGTAGGCGGTCGAGACATCGGGGATGAGCTGCATGTCGGACTCGTGGATGTTCGCGAAACCGCGGATCGACGAGCCGTCGAAGAGCTGACCGACCGTGAAGAACTCCTCGTCGACGGTCGAGGCAGGGATGTTGAAGTGCTGCTGCACACCAGGCAGATCCGTGAAACGGATGTCGAGGAACTTGACGTCCTCGTCCTTGATGAACTTCAGAACCTCGGATGAATCTTTGAACATGGAGTCTCCAAGATCGGGTGTGAAACACGCCTGAACGGGATCAGGCTCTCCTCGACGCTATCGAGGACCGGTTGCCCGGCAGTATCCCCTGTGTTTCGGGGATGTTACGGCGGCGCGGATAAGCTGAGCCGGTGACAGCCGGTACGACTGAGAATACGGGACATTCCGACGACAGCTATCCCGGCGAGCCGCTCGGGCTGCCGCAGACCGGCGCGGGAAGCATCGCCCGGATCGGGCGCCGCATCGGCGCCCTGGCGATCGATCTGGCCACGGCGACCCTCATCGCGTACGCGTTCTTCCCGACGATCGACGAGGTCACCGGCTTCCGCAACGCCAACCCGGTGGCATCGAACATCATCTTCCTCGCGGTGCAGATCCTGTTCATCCCCACCCTGGGCGGCAGCCCGGGGCACCGGCTGCTCGGCATGAGGGTGATCCGCGTCGGCGGCGGGTGGACGGGACTGTGGCGGCCGCTCGTGCGGACGTTGCTGCTGGCGCTGGTCATCCCCGCCGTGATCTGGGATGCGGATCAGCGGGGACTGCACGACAAGGCCGCAGGGACCGTTCTCGTCAGAGGGTGACGGTCACCGCGGGCGCGGGGCGCGGGCGCGCATCGGGTCGATGCCCTTGGGGATCGGCAACGACGTCACCGACTGCGAGACGGAGTCCACGCGCTTGACGACGGCCGCCATCGTCGCGCGGTCGACCTTCTTCGGGAACGACTTGATCGTGGCCGAGAGCTTGGAGATCGGGATGTCACCCTCGCCGTGACCGATGTAGAGCACGTTGATCGGCACTCCCGATGCCACGCGCTGCACCTTCATCTTCTCGTCGTTGACGAGCCGCGTCAGGCGCCCACGGGCACCTTCTCCGACGATGACCACGCCGCCGCGTCCGATGACGCGGTAGACGGCGTCCTGCGTCTTGGGGTTGACGCCGACGGGCATGTCGGAGGCGACCCAGCTGCGCCCGAGCGAGGTGGAGAGCACGTGCCCGGCGGCGCCCGGCATCCCGTCGAGCTTGATGTACATCGCACGCGTCGACAGGCGCGTGAGCACGATCATGGCGCCGAGCAGACCGAACAGCAGACCGGTGACGCCCCAGAGGATGATGCTCCAGATGGCGGTGGGCGGGATCAGGAAGCCCACGAGCACGCCGATGCCGATGCCCACGACGACGACCGCCGCCAGAACCCACGGAAGCCACGAGAACTCGGCCTTCGTGAAGGTGTACAGGGAGCGGAGCTGGGAGAAGAAGCCGGGGCCCTTCTCGGGAGCGGTACTGCGGGATGCCATGGCACACAGCCTACCGTCGCGGGGCAGCCCGCACGCGCGGGCGTACGCCTGCCCACGCACCTCCTCCCCAGCCGTCGGATCTCCTGCATCGTCCACAGATGAGGGGGCGGCGGGGTCAGCGCGCCAGGCCGCTCCACGACGCTCGGAGCATGACGTTCGACGCCTCTCCGCTCGCCCCGCCGCCGATGCTGCGGACGCTGCGCGCGGACGAATCGCCGTTCCCCGGCGTCCTGCGGGCCGGAGACCCGCCGACGGTGTGGGTGCCCGCCGATGAGCTTCCGGACGCCGTGTGGCGGGCGCGCGGCGACGAACACGTGCTGGCGCCGGTGGACGTCGCCCGCTCCGCCGACGGCCATGTGGCGCTGCTGCCGCACTGCGCGCAGCGCCTGGCGACGGTCATCGCCGCCGGTGCGCCGCTGTCGCCGGGAGCCGCGGTCACCGCGGCGATCAGCCTGCTGCGCGGCGCGGTGGAGGCTCTGCGCTGCGGCATCTCGACGGGATCGTGGTGGGTGGATGCCGATGGTCGCCCTGTCCTGGCCGCGGACGGCTCCGCGCCGTGGCGGCAGGAGACGGTGCGGATGCTGGAACTGCTGTCCGACGCCTCTCGAGGCTCCCGCGGCTCTCAGGGCGCACTCGGTGCCGCGCTCGCGGAGGCGATCGAGCTCGTGTCCGCCGACGAGATCACTCCGCGTCTGCACGAGCGCGTGGAGCAAGCCCTGTTCTCGGCGGCGGAGCCCTCATCGCTGATCGGCGACGAGCGACGGGAGGACGCGACGTCGCGCCCGCGGCGCGCGGCCACGGTGCGGATCGCGGACGACAGCCCCGTGACCGGCACAGCACGCTTCGCCGGAGGGGCCGGCGCGCTGTTCGATCATCACCTCGTCGAGCGTGCGCATGAGGCGATCCGTGCGACCGCCTCGTCGATCTCGCGGTTGCGCCAGATCCGCGGACGCGCGCAGGTGACGCCGCGTCGGCACGCCCGTGGCGGTGAGCCGGCGGTTCCGAGCGCCGCGGCGTCGCCGGCGCGGCGCTCGCACCGTCACCGCGCTCCGGCGCTCGTGGCCGCGGCCATCGCCCTGGTCGTGGTCGGCGTCGGCGTGGCATGGCCCGTCGACGACGCCCCGTCGGCGGCGATCGGCACCGCTTCCACGGGCGCGCGCGGCTCCGCCTCCGAGGCGGCGAGCACGCCCTCCCCGACGGCGACGGCACCGCAGGCCGCATCGACCGCGGGGCCGACCGCGGGAGCGGGCGTGGACGCCGCAGACGAGCGCGCACAGGTCGACGGCCTGCTGTCGGAGCTCGCCGCGTGCGTCGCCGGCGGCGTGTGCGACGGCGTCCTGGAGGATCCGACCGCCTCGATGCCGGTCGGGGTCGCGACCGACGCCGCTGCCGCGCGTCGCATCGAGGTGCTGGACGAGTACGGCGGCGTCGCGGTCTACCGCGTCAGCGCCGACGGGCGTGCGCCGCAGGTGGTCGTCCTCGTCAGCACCGACGGAAAATGGCTGGTCCGCGACGTGTACGACGTCGCGGACCAGCCATGAGGACGACCCGGGTGAGCGGGGCGCCCGAATCAGATGCCGAGCGTGCTCTCGAACTGCGCGTCCTCGAGGCGCGTCTTGACCGCGCCCAGGAAGCGCGCCGCGTCGGCGCCGTCGATGATGCGGTGGTCGTAGGACAGCGCGAGGTACACGTAGGAGCGGACCGCGATCGCCTCGACGCCGTCGACCTTCACGATGCCGGGCTCCTTGACGACCGCACCCGTACCGAGGATCGCGGACTGCGGAAGGAACACCACCGGAGTGTCGAACAGCGCGCCGCGCGAACCCGTGTTCGTCACGGTGAACGTGCCACCGGCGAGCTCGTCGGGCTTCAGCTTGTTGTCGCGCGTCCGCGCCGCCAGGTCGGCGATCTCCGAGGAGATGCCGGCGAGCGTCTTGCCGCCCGCATCGCGCACCACCGGGGTGAGCAGACCGCGCTCGGTGTCCACCGCGATCGAGATGTTCTCGGTCGCCGGGTACACGATGTCGGTGCCGTCGACGGTCGCGTTGATGACCGGGAACGCCTGCAGCGCCTCGGCGGCGGCGAGCACGAAGAACGGCAGGAACGACAGCTTGCCGCCCGTCTTGGCGACGAAGTCCTTCTGGACCGCGGCCCGGTACGCCGCGACCTTGGTCACGTCGACCTTGACGACGGTCGTCAGCTGAGCCGTCTGCTGCATGGATGCGACGGCGCGCTCGGCGAGGACCTTGCGCAGGCGCGACATCGGCTGCGTGGTGCCGCGCAGCGGCGACACCTCCAGAGGCGCGGGCGCCGCGGCGGCGGGAGCCGCAGCCGGCGCGGCCGGGGCGCTCTGGGCGGCCTCGGCGGCCTTGAGGACGTCCTCCTTGCGGATGCGGCCACCGACCCCGGTGCCGACGACGGAGGCGAGGTCGACGCCCTGCTGCTGCGCGAGGCGTCGGACCAGCGGCGTCACATAGGTCGCGACGTCGTCGTCCGTCGCCGCGGCGGCGGGAGCCGGAGCGGCAGCCGGTGCAGGAGCGGCCGGCGCGGCGGGAGCAGCAGCCGGAGCGGGAGCAGCAGCCGGAGCAGGCGCAGCAGCCGGGGCGGGAGCAGCAGCCGGTGCAGCGGGCTCGGGAGCGGGCGCCGCGGCGGCCGGGGCGGGCGCCCCGGAGCCGATGCGGGCGAGCGTGGCGCCGACGGCGACCGTCTCGTCCTCGGAGACGAGGATCTCCTGCAGCGTGCCCGCCACGGGCGAGGGGATCTCGGTGTCGACCTTGTCGGTCGAGATCTCCAGCAGCGGCTCGTCGACCGCCACGTCGTCGCCGACCTGCTTCAGCCAGCGCGTGACGGTGCCCTCGGTGACGCTCTCGCCCAGCTCGGGCAGGACCACGTCCTTCGCGTCGCCGGAGGCGGCGGGCGCCTCGGCCGGCGCGGGCGCGGCAGGCGCTTCGCTCTGTGCGGGCACGGCGGGCGCGGGCTCGGCCTCGGGCGCGCTCTGCGCGGCGGCGGGCGCGTCGTCGGAGGCCGGGGCGGCGGAGCCGTCGCCGATCTTCGCCAGGACGGCGCCGACCTCGACGGTCTCGTCCTCGGCCACGAGGATCTCCTCGATCACACCGCTGACGGGGGAGGGGATCTCCGTGTCGACCTTGTCGGTCGAGATCTCGAGCAGCCCTTCGTCGGCCTGGATCGTGTCACCGACCTTCTTGAGCCAACGGGTGACCGTTCCCTCGGTGACGCTCTCTCCGAGCGCGGGGAGGACCACGGATGTGCTCATGACTGTGTCTCCTTCAGAAGTTCGATGTCCGACAACTAGCTTAGTGACCCTTGCGACCGCACAGCGGCCCGGGCGTCGGACGCGGGTTGGGGTGGCGGATGGGGCTCAGATGGCGTGCAGCGGCTTGCCCGCCAGGGCGAGGAAGGCCTCTCCGAGGGCCTCGCTCTGCGTGGGATGGGCGTGGATGTAGGGGGCGATGTCCTCGGGATGGGCCTCCCAGCCGACGGCCAGCTGACCCTCGGTGATGAGCTCGCCGACCCGATCCCCGACCAGGTGGACCCCGACGACAGGGCCGTCGGCGACCCGCACGACCTTGACGATGCCGCCCGTGCCGATGATCTCGCTGCGTCCGTTGCCGGCGAGGTTGTACTCGTACGCGACGACGGCGTCGCCGTGGGCCGCGCGCGCTGCGGCTTCCGTGATGCCCACCGACGCGACCTCCGGGTGGGAGTAGGTCACGCGCGGGATCGTGTGCTCGGGCACCGCGATGGGGGAGAGCCCGACGATCTCCTCCGCGACGAAGATCCCCTGCTGGAACCCGCGGTGGGCCAGCTGCAGGCCGGGGACGATGTCGCCCGCCGCCCACACGTGGGCCACGCTCGTGCGCAGGCGGTCATCGACGACGACGAAGCCGCGCTCGATGCCGACGCCGGCCTCCTCGAATCCCAGGTCGGCCGTCGCCGGGCCGCGCCCGACGGCGACCAGCAGGTACTCGGCCGACAGCTCGCTGCCGTCCTCGAGAACGAGCGTGACCGCGGCATCCGTGGGCGTCACCGACGCGAAGCGCGACCCGAGCCGTGCCGTGATGCCCCGCTTGCGGAAGGCACGTTCCAGCGCCTTGCTCGAGGAGACGTCCTCCGCGGGGACCAGGTGATCGAGGGCCTCGACGATCGTGACCTCGGCCCCCATCGACCGCCAGGCGCTCGCGAACTCGACGCCGATCACGCCACCTCCGAGGACGATGACGGATGCCGGCACCTCTGTCAGGGCGAGGGCCTCCTCGCTCGAGAGGATGCGCCCGCCGATCTGGATCCCCGGGAGCGTGCGCGTGTAGGAACCGGTCGCGAGCAGCACGTCGGTGCCGCGATAGAGGTCCTCGCCGACGGCGACCGCCGGCCCGTCGGCATCCACCGCGAGCCGTCCGGCTCCGGCGACGACCCTGATCCCGCGCGCCTTCACGAGACCCTCGAGACCCTTGTACTTCTTGGCGACGATGCCCTCGCGGAACGCCGTGACGGCGGCCGCGTCGATGCCCTCGAACGAGGCGCGCACGCCCACCTGGGCGGCGTCGCGCACGCTGTCGGCGACTTCCGCCGCGTGCAGGATCGCCTTCGTCGGGATGCAGCCGCGGTGCAGGCAGGTCCCGCCGAGCTTGTCCTTCTCCACGAGCACCACCGAACGGCCGAGCTCGGCCGCTCGCAGGGCGGCGGCGTAGCCGGCGGAGCCTCCGCCGAGGACCACCAGGTCGGCGCGGTGTTCGGTCATCGTGCGTCTCCTTCGACGAATGCGAGCAGCGAACGGATGGTCGCCGCGGTCGGACCTTTGTCCGTGGCACCGGTGGCGGATTTCGTGGATCCGCTGCCGGCGATGTCCAGGTGCACCCAGGGGATGCGGGGCGCGTCCTCGGCATCGGACGTGCGTCCGACGAATCGCTGGAGGAACAGTCCCGCGAACAGCGAACCCCCGGTGGGGTCGCCGATCTTCGCGTTGACGAGGTCGGCGATGGGGGAGTCGAGCTCCTCCTCCATGTGAGCGGGAAGCGGCAGTGGCCACGCGGGCTCGTCGACGGATGCGGCGGCCTCGAGATACTCCGCGACCGCGTCCTCACTTCCCATGACCCCGGTGTGCCGCGATCCGAGCGCGACCGAGATCGCGCCGGTCAGCGTCGCGACGTCGATGAGGACGTCGGGGCGGGTGCGGCTCGCCGCCACCAGACCGTCGGCCAGCACCAGTCGCCCCTCCGCGTCGGTGTTCAGCACCTCGACGGTCGTCCCGCCGAGGATGCGCAGCACGTCCCCGGGGCGGATCGCGCGGCCGGAGGGCATGTTGTCGGCGAGACACAGCCATGCCGACACGCGCACAGGCAGCCGCAGCTGCGCCGCCGCGCGTACGACGGCGAGCACCGTCGCCGCACCGCACATGTCGTACTTCATACCGACCATGCCGGCCGGGGGCTTCAACGACAGGCCGCCCGTGTCGAAGGTGATGCCCTTGCCGACGAGCGCGACATGCCGAAGGGCGTCGGCCGGGTGGTAGTCCACCCGCACGAGTCGCGGGGGGCGATCCGACCCCTGGCCCACGCCGAGGATTCCGCCGTATCCGCCCTCGGCCAGCTGCGTCTCGTCGAGCACCTCGACCTCGACGGGGAGGTCGCGCAGGACGTCCACGGCGGCATCCGCGACATCCTGGGGGCCGAGCCATTCGGCGGGGGTGTGCACGAGGTCCTTGACCAGCGCGGCCGCCGCACCGACGGCGCGGACGCGTTCGAGCTCCGACTCCGACGGCGCGTGGTCCGCCCGCAGGATGACGCGACGGGCACGAGCCGGCGCCGCGGTGGTCTTGTATCCGTCGAACCGGTAACCGCCGAGGACGGCGCCCTCCGCCGCACCGCGCCAGCCGTCGGCATCCGCGCCCACGGCCTCGATCGCGATGGTGTCAAAGCCCGCCGTGGTGCGGATCGCGGCGCCGACCGCGTCGCGCAGCGCCGACGCCCCGGGGCGCGAACCTGTTCCGACGACGATCAGGGGGAGACGGGTGGAGTCGGCCACCGCGACGCGGATCGCCCCGCCCGCAGCGCCCGTGAAGCCGACCGCCTCGAGAGCGTCGGACAGGCCGGGCCAGTGCCCCAGCTCGTCGGCGACCTCCTCGAGAGGCGGCAGGGCCAGGACGAGGGCATCCGCCTCGATCCCGCGCAGAGGGTCGGTGGTGTACGACAGCTCGGGAAACGCCATGACCTCCATCCTAGGTTTGCCGTTCGCCGCGGTGGCGTGCGCCCGCCCCCCACCGGCGCGCCGCCCGCGGGTCGTGTTCGCTGTCAGCGGCACGCGGCGCCGCACGCGGCGGGGGCTCGTACAGTGGAACCATGCCCTTCAGCGGTCCCCTCTACGAGCGCGTCGCGTCGGCCCCACCCGTGCCCGCGGGCATCCCGATGGTGATCGTGCTGACCGGATTCACGGATGCCGGCGGTGCGGTCTCGCAGATGGTCGACATCTTCCGCGAGGACCTGGATCCGGCGCCGCTGGTGACCTTCTCGGCCGACGTGCTCCTCGACTACCGTGCGCGGCGCCCCACGATCACCTTCGACGCCGACCATCTCTCGGACTACCGCCCTCCGCGGCTGGAGTTGTCGCTCGCGCACGACGCGATCGGCCAGCCGTTCGTGCTCCTCGCCGGGTACGAGCCCGATTTCGCCTGGGAATCGTTCGCGGAGACGGTCATCGGGCTCGCCGAGGGCCTTCAGGTGTCCTCGGTGACCTGGGTCCACGCCATCCCGATGCCGGTGCCCCACACGCGCCCCATCGGAACGACCGTCAGCGGCACCCGCAGCGATCTGACGCAGGCGCACTCCGTGTGGCAGCCGCACACGCAGGTGCCGGCGACCGTGGGACATCTGCTCGAGCACCGCTTCGCGCAGAGCGGCGCCTCCGTCTCGGGGTTCGTTCTCCTCGTGCCGCACTACCTCGCCGACACCGACTATCCCGCCGCGGCGTTGGCCGGTCTCGACAGCCTGTCGGTCGCGACGGGCCTCGTCTTCGACGCGGACGGCGTGCGCGAGGAGAACCGGGAGTACGTCTCGAAGGTCGACGACCAGGTCGAGGGCAATCCCGAGCTGACCGCGATGCTGCGCACTCTCGAGGAGCGGTACGACTCCTACATGGCCGGCTCCAACCTGGGCCAGCCGATCATCCACACCGGAGATCTGCCCAGCGCCGATGAGCTCGCCGCCGAGCTCGAGCGCTTCCTCGCCGATCGTCGCACCGATGACCACCGCCGCGACGACGACCGCCGCGGCGAGGACCGCAAGGGCGACGAATGGCGCGGCGACGACCGGCGCGGCCGGCGCTGAGGGGAATGCCCGCCCGTCCCACGACGTTGTGGATGCTGTGGGGATCCTGATCGACTGTTGCGCACGGTGGATCCGATGATGTATGCGACAATGGATCCCTGACCCGTTGTCGACCGAAGGCCGTTTCCCCTGGAAGCGGCTGCGGACTTGACAAGGGTCTTACTCCTGTCCGAAAACCCGGCGCTCCCGTCGGTGAAAGGCAAGACGTGACCTCAGGCACGAAGACCACCCGCTCCCGCAAGGTCGAGGAGGAGGAAGCCACGGAGTCCACCACGGAACAGGCCACGAAGAAGCCGGCGGCCAAGAAGGCTCCTGCCAAGGCGCCGGCGAAGGCGAAGGCCGCCCCCAAGACGGCTGCGAAGAAGGCCACGTCGGACGACGACGAGGAGCTGGACGACGACGTCGAGCTCGATGAGGCCGACATCGACGACACCGCCGACGAGGCGACGGACGACGACGCTGAAGACGCTCCCGCGGCCGCGGCCGCCAAGAAGGGCGACGGCGAGGACGACGACGAGGAAGAGGACGGCGCGACCAAGCCGGCCTTCTCCGAGCCCCTGCCGACCGGCGCGATCGTCATCTCGTCGAGCGACGAGGACGATGTCCCGGTCTACTCGACGCAGATCACCGGCGCGACCGCCGACCCGGTCAAGGACTACCTGAAGCAGATCGGCAAGGTGCCGCTGCTGAACGCGGCCGAAGAGGTCGAGCTCGCGATGCGCATCGAGGCGGGTCTGTTCGCCGAGGAGAAGCTGTCGCACATGTCGGCCGCCGAGAAGTCGAGCCAGCTCGGCCTCGACCTCCAGTGGGTCGCCCGCGACGGACAGCGCGCCAAGAGCCACCTGCTCGGCGCCAACCTGCGCCTCGTCGTCTCGCTGGCCAAGCGCTACACGGGCCGCGGCATGCAGTTCCTGGATCTGATCCAGGAGGGCAACCTCGGTCTCATCCGCGCGGTCGAGAAGTTCGACTACACCAAGGGCTTCAAGTTCTCGACGTACGCGACATGGTGGATCCGCCAGGCCATCACCCGCGCCATGGCGGACCAGGCGCGCACCATCCGCATCCCCGTGCACATGGTCGAGGTCATCAACAAGCTCGCCCGCGTGCAGCGCCAGATGCTCCAGGATCTGGGACGTGAGCCCACGCCCGAGGAGCTGTCGCGCGAGCTCGACATGACCCCCGAGAAGGTCATCGAGGTGCAGAAGTACGGCCGCGAGCCGATCTCGCTGCACACACCACTCGGCGAGGACGGCGACAGCGAGTTCGGCGACCTGATCGAGGACACCGAGGCCGTCGTGCCCGCGGATGCCGTCGGGTTCACGATGCTGCAGCGTCAGCTCGAGTCGCTGCTCGACTCGCTGAGCGAGCGCGAGGCGGGCGTGATCCGCATGCGCTTCGGTCTCGGCGACGGGCAGCCGAAGACGCTCGACCAGATCGGCGACACGTTCGGGGTCACCCGCGAGCGCATCCGCCAGATCGAGTCGAAGACGATGGCCAAGCTCCGCCACCCGTCGCGGTCGCAGTCGCTGCGGGACTATCTCGAATGAGCGCCGACGTTCCCAACGACGGCAAGGTGCTCACCGTCACCGTCGAGGGAACGACGTTCGCGCGGATCCCCATCCGCACGCGCGTCGTCATGCCCGGCGACGACCTGGACGCGTTCGTGACGGAGTACGCCGCGGCCGAGGTGACGGAGGGGGACCTCCTCTTCGTGACCGAGAAGATCGTCGCGATCACGCAGGGCCGCTCCTACACCCTCGACGAGATCCAGCCGCGTGCCCTCGCGCGCTTCCTCTCGAAGTACGTCACCAAGACCTCGTACGGCATCGGCCTCGGCATGCCCGAGACCATGGAGATGGCGCTGCGCGAGTGCGGCACCGTGCGCATCCTGTTCGCGGCCGCGGTGAGCGCCGTCACGAAGCTGTTCGGGCGACGGGGCGACTTCTACCGCATCGCCGGTGACAAGGCGCGCGCGATCGACGGGCCCACGAACGGCACCATCCCGCCCTACAACCGTGCGGTCGTGCTCGGACCGACCAAGCCGGCCGAGGTCGCGACGCGACTGCGGACGCTTCTCGGCGGGCAGGTGGAGGTCGCCGTCGTCGACATCAACGACATCGGCGGCAACATCCTCGGCTCGACGCTCGACAAGGCGGGGGAGCGCCGGCTCGTGCGCATCCTGGCCGACAACCCGCTCGGGCAGGGCCACGAGTCGACTCCGCTGGGAATCATCCGCACCGTCTGAGCCCCACGACGCGAGAACGCCGGCGCCTCCGATTCGGGAGCGCCGGCGTTCTCTCGCGTCGAGGGAGTGTCTTGCCGCGTGCGCTCAGAACCCCATCGCGGCGCGATAGCGCGGCAGGTGTCCGTGCCGGATGCCGGTGGCCGACGGCTTGTTCTCGAAGACGCCCGCGCCCCAGTTGCCCTCGACCAGCACGGGACCGGTCGGCGTCACGACGATGTCCCAGCCGACGTAGCGCACCTCGGGGATGACCAGGGCGACGTCCGAGATGAGGGCGCGCACCTCGTCTATCATCGGCAGTCGATAGTCCGCGATGCGAAACCCCGTGTCGGGGTGGGTCTCGAACAGCTCGCCCGACGTGGAGTAGCCCATGCCCATCGCGCGCCCGTCCTCGTGCAGCGCCGTGTAGAAGCCGCCGAACGACGCCTGGTCGCTCACCTGGCCCCGCCCGAACTTCTGGGCCATGTTGATGATCTCGACCGTGCCGTCGTCCTTGACGAACGTGGTCACCCGCGTCGTGTTGGCGGTTCCGGGGGCGATCGCCTCGAGATCCGGATGCTGGACGATGCGCTCCTCGATGAGCACCTCGCCCTTGTTCCTCAGCTCCGCGTGGAACGCCTCCCAGTCGGTCACCTCGGCGGCGTCGTAGCGGCGCACGCCGAGCCCGGACTTGCTGACGGGAACCTTGGCGATGAAGACCGGATGCCGCTGCGCGAAGGCACGCAGTTCCTCGGCGTTGTCCGGTACGAGCTCGAGCCACTCACGCCCGAGGAAACGATCGAAGTCGCGGTTGAAGTCGACCTTGTGGTGGAACCGGTGGACCTGGGCGGGATCGTCGTAGCGGTTGGACAGCTCGAGGGCGAGGGGACTCGTGACCCAGGTGGCGCGCTCGGCCCGCGTGAGGATCGCGAAGTCGAACTCCATGTAGTCGTTGAACCCGACGCGGTGGCGCGCCGCCGACCAGAGCATGTCCACCAGCACGAGCGGATAGCTCTTGCCGTGGACGTTCGCGGTGAACCGCGCCCGCTCCGTCAGCGAGGCGACGTCGAGCCCGCGGGCGCGTTCGACGAGGACCGCGAAGCGGTGGAACAGCGGAAGGCCTCGAGATGCCATGGCAGAGTCCTCCCAGGGACGAGCGGGAACGGGGTTCCCCTCAGTCTACGTGGGGGCCTGCGTGAGGCTCAGCGCGCCTCGGCGAGGCGTGCGGTCTCGTCGTGCCACGACGTGGCGACGGCCCGCAGCTTCTCCTCGTACTTGCGTCCGTGGTGCGCGCAGAACAGCAGCTCGCTGCCGTTCACCTCGGCGGCGATGTAGGCCTGGGCACCACACGAGTCGCAACGGTCCGTTGCGCTCAGTCGGTACTCGAGGACGTCGGGCTCTGCGGTGGTCGACATGCTCATTTCGGGTCCTCCTCGGTACATGAGTTGCGGTGCGGTGTCATGACATACAACCACGCCCTGGCCGCAGGAATGCCGCGATCCGGTCACATTTCGCTGTGCGCGTACCCCGCCGCGGTGCGGGAATACGGCGGTTCGGGAACGGAGTGTGTGTCGCGGCCGCAGTGTCGGCTGGGCTGGATACGCTTGAGGATTGTGACAGCCGAGTATTCCGCCCACCACCTGCAGGTGCTCGAGGGCCTGGAGGCCGTCCGCAAGCGCCCCGGCATGTACATCGGGTCCACCGACTCCCGGGGACTCATGCACTGCGTCTGGGAGATCATCGACAACTCCGTCGACGAGGCCCTCGCCGGCTACGGATCGCGTATCGACGTCGTCCTCCACGACGACGGCAGCGTGGAGGTGCGCGACCGGGCCCGCGGCATCCCCGTCGACGTCGAGCCCCGCACCGGCCTCACGGGCGTCGAGGTCGTCTTCACCAAGCTGCACGCCGGCGGCAAGTTCGGCGGAGGCTCGTATGCGGCATCCGGTGGTCTGCACGGCGTGGGCGCCTCCGTCGTCAACGCCCTCTCCGAGCGTCTCGACGTCGAGGTCGATCGCGGCGGCAAGACGTACGCCATGTCGTTCCGCCGGGGAGAGCCCGGTCGCTTCGACGGCCCGAGCCTCGATTCCGCGTTCACGCCGTTCGAGCGCGCGTCCGAGCTGCGGGTCATCGGCAAGGCGGCCAAGGGCGTCACGGGCACGCGTATCCGCTACTGGGCCGATCGGCAGATCTTCACGAAGGATGCGACGTTCCATGCCGACGAGCTCGAGCAGCGCGCGCGACAGACGGCCTTCCTCATCCCCGGCCTCGAGATCGCGATCGTCGACCAGCGCGGAGCCGAGGTCGTCGAGACGACGCACCGCTACGACGGCGGCATCTCGGAGTTCGCCGAGTTCCTCGCGCCCGACGCGGCCATCACCGACACGTGGCGGCTGACGGGCACGGGCACGTTCACGGAGACCGTCCCCGTGCTCCAGGCCGGCGGCGCCATGGTGCCGACCGAGGTCGAGCGCGAGTGCGAGGTCGACATCGCGTTGCGGTGGGGCACCGGCTACGACACGGTCACGCGGTCCTTCGTCAACATCATCGCGACGCCGAAGGGCGGAACCCACCAGGCCGGCTTCGAGCAGGGCCTGATGAAGGTCGTCCGCACGCAGGTGGAGCAGAACGCGCGGCGTCTGAAGGTGGGCGCGGGCGAGAAGCTCGAGAAGGACGACATCCTCGCCGGGCTGACGACGGTCCTGACCGTGCGTCTGCCCGAGCCGCAGTTCGAAGGACAGACCAAGGAGATCCTGGGAACCCCGGCGGTGCGCACGATCGTGGCGAACGTCGTCGCCAAGGAGCTCGGGGAGCGGTTCGCCTCGACCAAGCGCGACGACAAGTCGCAGACCGCCCTGCTGCTGGACAAGGTCGTCTCGGAGATGAAGGCGCGCATCTCCGCGCGCACCCACAAGGAGACCCAGCGCCGCAAGAACGCGCTGGAGTCGTCGTCGCTGCCCGCCAAGCTCGCGGATTGCCGCACCTCCGACGTCGAGCAGTCCGAGCTGTTCATCGTCGAGGGGGACTCCGCCCTCGGCACGGCCAAGCTCGCGCGCAACAGCGAGTACCAGGCCCTCCTGCCGATCCGCGGCAAGATCCTCAACGTGCAGAAGGCGTCGATCAGCGACATGCTCTCGAACGCCGAATGCGCCGCGATCATCCAGACCATCGGTGCCGGCTCCGGCCGCAGCTTCGACCTCGAGGCGGCGCGCTACGGCAAGATCATCCTCATGAGCGACGCCGACGTCGACGGTGCGCACATCCGCACGCTCCTGCTGACGCTGTTCTTCCGCTACATGCGCCCGCTCATCGAGGCGGGACGGGTGTACGCGGCCGTGCCGCCGCTGCACCGGGTCATCGTCGTGAATCCGGGATCGAAGCCGAACGAGACGATCTACACCTACTCCGAGCAGGAGCTGCACGTCTTGCTCGCGAAGGTGCAGAAGTCGGGGCGCCGGTGGCAGGAGCCCGTCCAGCGCTACAAGGGTCTCGGCGAGATGGATGCGGACCAGCTGGCGGAGACCACCATGGATCGTGCCGGGCGGCTGCTGCGGCGCGTCCGGGTCCAGGATGCCGAGGCCGTCTCGGGCGTCTTCGAGCTCCTCATGGGCAGCGACGTGGCACCCCGGCGCGACTTCATCGTCACCTCGAGCGACAAGCTGGACCGCGAGGCGATCGACGCCTGAGCGCCCCTGAAAACGCGCGGGGCCCGAAACCGATCTGGGGGGATTCGGTCTCGGGCCATCGCCGCGGCTACGGGGGACATCCGGATGACGACGAAACCAGATCGGTCTCCTCGTCCCCGAAATCACGGACGTCACGCGCCGTGCCCTGTGAAGAACCGACTGGGGATCAGCTCTTCGGCTAGATAAACAGTAGGCGCGCGAAGATGGCCACGACCTCGACGATAGGCGGATTCGCCTGCGACTTTCGTATAGACCTGTGGCGAGAGGACATCCCGCCGGGATCAGCCGGTCAGGGGGAGCGAAGCGCTCACGACCCAGCCGTTGGACTTGCGTTCGGACTCGAAGGTTCCGCCGAACAGGCGGAAGCGCTCGCGGAGCCGCATGATGCCGTAGCCCGACGCTGGAAGACCCGCGGTGCGCGCCGGCGGGGAGTCGTCGGCGAAGGTGAGATGCACCCAGCCGCGTTCGACCCGCAGGACGATCTTGACGTTGTGGGCACCCGTCGCGTGCTTCAACACGTTCGTCGCACTCTCGCGGATGACGCGGGTGAGAGCGACCAGCGATGCGCTCGGCAGGCGGAGGTCGGCGGGGATGTCCGCGTGCACCTGGATGCCGGCCTGACCGAGTTCCTTCGTCACGGCGGCGATGGTGCCGTTGATGCCGTCCGGAGAGGAGACGCGGTCGGGCGAGAGGTTCTCTTCACCGCGCACCATGCCGAGAACGCGGCGGATGTCGGTGAGGGCCTGAACGGCCGCCTCGCGGATCGCCGTCTGCGACTGCGACCGCGTCTGCACGTCTTCGGTGCGGTCCAGGACCGCCGCGTGCAGGGCGACGATGGTGATCTCGTGCGCGACGATGTCGTGCAGCTCGTCCGCGATGAGATCGCGCTCGTGCTTGAGCTGCTCGGCGACTTCGCGCTCGCTGACTTCGAGTTGTAATGCCAAAGACTGCGCCCTCTCGTACTGTTGCCGGATCGCCAGACCGATCATCAGACTCACGACACTGAGGATGGCGACGATGAGCCCGCCCAGTGGCTGGAAGACGGAATCAGGCCTCCAGACGACCGCGACAAGCCAGACGAGCCATGCCACGAAGTACACGGCCGTGAGCAGACCACTGCAGCTGAACGCCACCAGGCCGAGGATCGCCGCCCCCGCGAGGAGGCTGTCGGCAATTCCCGTGACACCGGCCAGCAGCGCCGCAACCACCAGGACGATGGCCGCGACCGGCGGACGCCATGCGAAGAGGGCAACCGAAAGGGTGATGCTTGTCGTGATGGCGGCAGAGATGATGTTGCCCGGACCTCCGGACGTCGCCCGGAAGAGCGAGTCGAGGATCAGGGCCACTGCCGCGAGAATAATGACGATGCGCCGAGCGGCGGGCCGCAGCGGCTGGTACGCCCAGAAGGGCGCTCGCACGAAGCGAAGAAGGTTCTCTCGAACGGAGGTCACCTCGCGATTATCTCGCGAATGTGCACCCTCACTTGAAGATACCGATGAGCTGTCCAAGCCAGTACCACATGTGTTTCACCTCCTGCAATCTCTCGAATCGATTCTTCAAACAGAGGTCCTCTCGCACGACCGACGTATAGCTACATCAGTTGCGACTTTCGTCGATATCGCGTGGAATCGGCGCCACAGCGCTGTTCGTAAGATGGGGATGTGACGGAACCGATTCGGGTGATCATCGTCGACGACGAGTCGCTGGTGCGCGCAGCACTGCGCGTCTTCCTCGATTCGGCTGACGGCTTCGACCTGGTCGGTGAGGCGGACAACGGCATCGACGCGATCGCGCTGGTACGCAGCACCCACCCCGATGTCGTGCTGATGGACGTGCAGATGCCGAAGATGGACGGCATCGAGGCGACGCAGCGGCTGACGCGGGAGTTCCCGGGCATCAAGATCGTCGCCCTGACCACGTTCTCGTCCGAGCGCGTGATCGTGCCGATGCTCAGCGCGGGAGCCTCCGGCTTCCTCGTGAAGGACACGTCGCCCGACCGCATCCTCGACGCCGCTCGTCTCGCTCACGAGGGCGGATACGTGCTCTCACCCCGGGTGGCGAAGGAACTCGTGAGCTCGGTCCAGCAGAACGAGCCCCCGGCGCCGCGCCAGGTCGGACGGGACGAGGAGTTGACCGAGCGCGAGCTCGAGGTGGTCACCCTCCTCGCCCAGGGCATGTCCAACGCGGAGATCGCCGCCGCGATGTTCGTCTCGGAGGCGACCGTGAAGTCGCACCTGGGCCGCATCACCGCCAAGTGGGGTGTCCGCGACCGCATCCAGGTGCTGATCCGCGCCACGCAGTACGGACTCGTCTCGCTCGGCTGACGCCCCTCAGACGATCGCGGTGCCGACCGCGGCGACGACGGCATCCAGGGCCTGTCCGGACGCGTCGCGCTTGGCGCCGACGTCGGGGAGCGTTCGCACCGCACCGTCGGCCGCGAGCGCACGCGGCTCGACGCCGACCCACGCCAGGGTGAGCGCGTCCTCGCCCTTGAGCAGGCGCTGCGCGCGCACGCCGCCCGTGGCGCGGCCCTTCGGCGGGAACTCCGAGAAGGACGAGACCTTCGCGCTTCCCGCATCGGTGCCGGCGATCGCGAGCAACGAGCCCGCGATCGTGACGACCACCGCGGCGTCGGCGTCCGTGACGGCCGTGAACGCGATCACGCTCGCGCCGTCCGAGAGCCGGATGCCCGCCATGCCGCCCGCCGAGCGCCCCTGGGGACGCACGCTCGACGCATCGAAACGCAGCAGCTGCGCATCGGATGCCACGAACACGAGCTCTGCGCCGTCGGGCGCGATCGCCGCGCCGACGACGCGGTCGCCGTCCTTCAACGAGATGATCTCGACGTCGTGCTTGCCCGGCGCCAGCTCCGCGGTGGAGACGCGTTTGACGACGCCCTGCGCCGTGCCGAGAGCGACGACGACCTCTCCGAGCGGGACGATGCCGACGACGTGCTCGCCCGCCGCCAGGCCCAGGTACTGATCCGCGCGCGTCCCCGCAGCCAGCTGGACGGCATTGGCCGGCACGGAGGGCAGGTCGACGGGGGAGAAGCGCACGAGGCGTCCGAGGCTGGTCACGGCGCCCACATCGCCGCGCGTCGTGGCATCGACGGCGGCGCGGATGCCGTCGTGCTTCGCACGCCGCGTGGGGGCGACCACCTCGCCCGACTCGCCGAGCTCCGCGCGCACCATGCGACCGGTGGCCGACAGGAAGACCCGACAGGGCGCGTCGGCGATCTGCAGGTCGGCCGGCGCCGCGCTGCGCGAGCGCGCGGCGACGGGCCCGCCGTTGAGCAGCATCGTGCGCCGCGGTGTGCCGAACGTCTCCGCCGCGGCATCCAGCTCGTGCGCGACCTGCCGACGCAGCAGCACGTCGCTGGCCAGCAGGGCTTCCAGCTCGGCGATCTCCTTCTTCAGCGCATCCTGCTCGGTCTCCAGCTCGATGCGGGAGAACCGGGTGAGACGGCGCAGGCGCAGTTCGAGGATGTACTCCGCCTGCACCTGCGACAGGTCGAAGACGCTCATCAGCTTGGAGCGCGCCTGCTCGCTGTCATCGGAGGCGCGGATGACCTGGATCACCTCGTCGATGTCGAGGATCGCGATGAGCAGACCCTCCACGAGGTGGAGTCGCTCCTGCTTGCGGGCAAGGCGGTAGCGGCTGCGCCGGGTGACCACCTGGATGCGGTGGTCGAGGTAGACGCGCAGGAGCGGCTTGAGCCCGAGCGTCTGCGGCTGGCCGTCGACGAGCGCCACGTTGTTGATGCCGAACGAGTCCTCGAGCGGGGTGAGGCGATACAGCTGCTCCAGGACGGCCGCGGCGTCGAAGCCGGTCTTGATGCCGATCACGAGCCGCAGCCCGTGGTTGCGGTCGGTCAGATCGTTGACGTCGGCGATGCCGGTCAGCTTCTTCGCGTTGACGGCATCCTTGATCTTCTCGATCACGCGCTCGGCGCCCACCATGTAGGGCAGCTCGGTGACGACGATGCCGGTGCGACGCGGTCCGAGCGACTCGATGGAGGTCTTGGCCCGGGTGCGGAACGTGCCGCGCCCGGTCTCGTACGCCTCGGTGATGCCGTCGAGGCCGACGATGATGCCGCCGCCGGGCAGATCCGGCCCGGGAACGAACTCCATGAGCTCCGCGGTCGTCGCGTCGGGGTTGTCCAGCAGGTGGATCGCCGCCGCGACGACCTCGATGAGGTTGTGCGGCGCCATGTTGGTGGCCATGCCCACCGCGATGCCCGAGGCGCCGTTGACCAAGAGGTTCGGGAACGCCGCGGGCAGCACCGCCGGCTGCTGGAACTGACCGTCGTAGTTGGGGACGAAGTCGACGACGTCCTCGTCGAGGTTCTCCGTCAGCGCGAGAGCGGCCGGGGCCAGTCGCGCCTCGGTGTAGCGGGCCGCGGCGGGACCGTCGTCGAGCGACCCGAAGTTGCCGTGCCCGTCGACGAGGGGCACGCGCAGCGCGAACGGCTGAGCGAGGCGCACGAGCGCGTCGTAGATCGCCGAGTCGCCGTGCGGGTGGAGCTTGCCCATGACCTCGCCGACCACGCGCGCACTCTTGACGTGTCCGCGGTCGGGCCGCAGGCCCATGTCGGCCATCTGGAACAGGATGCGCCGCTGCACGGGCTTGAGCCCGTCCCGGGCGTCGGGAAGGGCGCGGGAGTAGATCACCGAGTACGCATACTCGAGGAAGGAGTCCTGCATCTCCGCAGAGACGTCGACGTCCTCGATGCGGCCGTGATCCTCGGGGATGGACGCGGTGCGCGAAGCTGCCATGGATGTGCGGTTCCCTCGGTGCTCGGGTGGGCCGGGAAGAGGGGCCCGTGCGCCGTGTGCGAGACTGGCCCCGATGTCTCTCAGCCTACCCGCGGACCCGCCATCGGCCCGGAGCCTCACCGGTATCGTGCCGCAATTGCTGCGCTCTCTGAACGGCCCCGCGGACTGGTTCCCGCCCGCCCGTTCGGCCGTCCTCGTGCTCGTCGACGGGCTCGGTCGGGGCAACCTCGCGGCCCGCGCCGGCCACGCCCGCTTCCTCATGGAACGCCTGACGAAGAAGGACACCGCGCGCAGCACCTTCCCGTCGACCACGGCGACGGCGCTCACGAGCCTGCTGACCGGAGTGGATGCCGGCATCCACGGCATCGTCGGCTACCGCGGCCGCGTGCCGGGCACCTCCTCCGCTCCCAACCAGCTCAAGGGATGGGAGACCGACCGGCTCGACCCCCTGACGTGGCAGCGGGCGGAGCCGCTGCTGCAGCGCGAGTCGGACGCCGGGCGGGCGTGCTTCGTCGTGAGCAAGAGCGTGTACCGCGACAGCGGCTTCACCCGCGCGATCCAGCGCGGGGCGACGTTCGTCGGTGCAGCGACTCCCGCCGAGCGACTCGCCACGGCCGCCGACCTCGCCGCGACCCACGCCGGCGCTCTCGTCTACGTCTACCTCCCCGAGCTCGACACCCTCGGGCATGCGCACGGGTGGGAGTCCGAGAACTGGTTGCGCGGCCTCGAAGACCTCGACGCCGAGCTGCGCCGCTTCGAGAACGCGCTGCATCCGGGCACCGGCGCGCTCGTCACGGCGGATCACGGCATGGTCGACGTCCCCGCTCACCGCCACGTGCTGCTGCGCGAGGGCGACGCGCTCCTCGACGGCGTCGAGCTGGTCGCGGGCGAGCCGCGTCTGCTGCAGCTGTACAGCGAGGAGGGCGCCGCCGACGGCGTCGCCGCACGCTGGCGGGAGGCCGAGGGCTCACGCTCGTGGGTGCTGACCCGCGCGGAGGCGATCGCCGCGGGCCTCTACGGTCCCGTGGTGGATGCCGAGGTGCTGCCGCGCATCGGCGATGTGCTCGTCGTGGCCCGCGGGGCCGTGGCGTACTACGACGACCGTCTCTCGGACAAGAAGCCGCAGCGGATGGTCGGACAGCACGGCTCACTCACCGATCAGGAGCGCATCGTCCCGCTGATCCCGCTCGGCGCCTTCACCACCCGGTAGCGCGGCGCGACTCGAGGCGGCTCAGCCGTCCTCGGTCCGCGCGCCGAAGACGATCTCGTCCCACGACGGCATGGAGGTGCGGCCCTTGCGCCGCGACGCCTCGCTGATGACGGTGTCCTCGATGCCGGCGGCGCTGTCGTCGGTCTCGGCGTCGGCGTCGTCGTAGCCCGGTTCGAGCGCGTCGAAGAGTGCGACGGGGGAGTGGGCGCGTTCGGGTGCCGACTCCTCGGCCGGCATCGGCTCGCGCTGACCCCTGCGCCGGCGCAACGCCTCCAGGAGGTCCGCCGTCTCCGCCGAGGTCACGGCATGATCGGGGGCCCGCTTGATCGCGGCATCCTGAACGGCGGGCGCGACCGGCGTGCGCACGTCGGGCCGGACGATGTCCGCCTCGGGTGCCGTTGCGGAGGGGTCGAGGTCGAGGCGGCGGGGACCGAACGCCCCCGAGTCGAATCGGGACGCATCCTTCAGGGGCGAGGCGTCGAGCGCGCGCAGTCGGGGGATCAGCCCCTCCGGCAGCGAGCCCTGACGCGAGAGCTGCGTCGCGTCGGCGTTGAGGGGCGCGAGGCTGCTCCGGCGCGGGTCGAAGCTCCACCGCGCGTCGTGGTCGACCTCGTTGGCCGTGAACTCGAGCTTCACGACCCAGCCGTCCTCGTCCTTCCAGCTGGTCCAGCGTTCGCCGGTGGCGCCCGCTTCCGCGAGCTTGGCGCGCACCGCCACGCCGAACGTCGGCTGCGCGTTCGCGTCGAGCTCGCCGGCGATCAGCACGGGAACGGCGAGGGCCTGACCGACGATGTGCTCGCGCTCGGCCAGCACCGGGCGCTCGAAGCGCTGCACGTCCTCGATCCGCGCACCGAGGAGCTCGGCGACCTCCTGCGCCGACAGGCCGGAGCGGATATGGGCCTGGATGTCGCGCGGGCTCGGTCGCGCGGAACGCGGTTCGCTCTCACGCTGGGAGCGGCGCAGCTGACTGCGCAGCGTCTCATCGACCGGCAGGGCATAGCGCTCGCCCGCCTCCGTGGCGAGGACGAGGATGCCCTCTTCGGTTCCGATGACTTTGAGCTGTTCCATGCGAAACACCCCTCCCGTTCCCTGCTCGGGCACGATTCCGTTGCCGCGCCCATGCTGTCACAGCAGATCGCCGCCCCTGGGAATATCGCGGGCGTGCCGCGAGTTCCATGCGACGCACCCGCCGGAAGCGGGCACGCGCACGACGATCATTTGCGAAATCCCGACCCGTCGTGCAAACTATCGCCGCCCCACGTCGGTCCGCCCGCCGCTGGTCGGCATTTGGCAACAACCTGGAAGTTGAGAGCATGGCGACCGATTACGACGCCCCCCGCAAGACCGACGACGACAGCGAGTCGATCGAGGCTCTGAAGGAGCGCGTTCCCGACAAGATGTCCGGGGCCGTCGACGTCGAGGATGCCGACAACCCCTCGGGCTTCGAACTGCCCGGAGCCGATCTCTCCGACCTCGAGCTCGACGTGGTCGTGCTCCCGCCGCAGGAGGACGAGTTCACCTGCATCGAGTGCTTCCTCGTGAAGCACCGCACGCAGATCGACCACGAGACCGCCGGCGGCGCCGTCTGCGTCGAGTGCGCCTGATCTGACGTCAGCGCGTCTGCGCACGCCTGATCGCGGCGATGACCCGGTCAGGCGTGCGTGTCGCGAACACCCACTGCGTCACCGGGTCGCCCGGATCGGTGACGGCGATCCGCACCACCGGGTCGATGCCGCCCCTGAGCAGATGCCACGCGTCGCGCGAGAGCTCCGGCCCCCGCGCCGCCCGGGCCTCCTCGCCCCAGAGGGCCTCCGCCTCGCCGAGGTCGTCGACGCCGATGTGCGCGCGACCGACCCGCAGCTCGCCGCCTCGCACCTCGACGACGGGGGAGGCGAACACCATCAGTGCGATCAGGGCCGCCGCCACGGCGATGCCGGCCCCGAGAGCGATCGTCGGATCGAGCGGCACGAAGACCAGCGCCACCATGGGCGCGAGCACGGCGGCGCTCAGCAATGTCCACAGCGACGGGCTGAGCCGCTCGCGGTAGACGAGGTCGGTGGGCGAGAAGGGGGCTGTGGCGGCGATGTGCATTACCCTCGTGGAGTGATCGAATCCGTGGACGTTCCCATTATCGCGTCGCAGGTTCCCGTCTACGCGCACCCGGGCGATGCCGGCGCCGATCTGGTCGCGACCGAGGCCGTCCGCCTCGAGCCCGGCGAGCGGGCGCTCGTGGGAACGGGCGTGCGCATCGCACTGCCCGACGGCTACGTCGCGTTCGTCGTCCCGCGCAGCGGGCTGGCCGCCAAGCACGGCATCACCATCGTCAACGCGCCCGGAACGATCGACGCCGGCTACCGGGGAGAGATCAAGGTGGCGCTGTTGAACGCCGACCCCCGCGTCGCGTACGAGATCGCCCCCGGCGATCGCATCGCGCAGATCATCGTCATGCCCGTGCCGCGCGTCCGCTTCCTTCCCGTCGAGACGTTGCCCGAGTCCACCCGTGGCGAGGGCGGCTTCGGCTCGACGGGCTACCAGACAGGAGTCATCGCATGAGCGACGAACCGCAGACCCCCGGCGCCGGCGACCGCGCCTCGACCGGCCCGTTCGACGAGTCGGAGGCCAACCCGGTCCGGCCGTACATCGACCTCGGCGGCATCAAGGTGCTCCCACGGGAGGGTCTCAACCTCCGTCTCGAAGTGGAAGAGCAGACGAAGCGGATCGTGGCCGTCGGCCTCGACTACGCCGAATCGACCCTGCAGGTGCAGCCCTTCGCCGCCCCCCGTTCGAGCGGCCTGTGGGACGAGACCCGCGAGCAGATCCGCCAGCAGATCCGCCAGCAGGGCGGACGGGTGGAGGAGCGCGAGGGCCCGCTCGGACCGGAGCTGCTGGCCGAGGTGCCGGTCGTCAGCGGACCCGACGCCGTCGCGGGCAAGCGCCTCGCGCGGTTCGTCGGCGTCGACGGTCCGCGGTGGTTCCTGCGCGGCGTCATCGGCGGCGCGGCCACCACCGACGTCGATGCCGCGGCACGGGTGGAAGACCTCTTCCGTTCGATCGTGGTCGTCCGCGGCGGCAGCCCCATGCCCCCGCGCGACCTGATCCCGCTGAAGATGCCGGCAGCTCCCGGTACGGCATGAGCATCCCCGACGACGACGCGCGAGCGTCGGCATCCGACCCCCTCACGCCGCCGTCGGCCTCCGACATCCTGGGACAGGCGCTCGGCGGCGCCGCACGGCGCGCCGGACTGGACCCGTCGCGACAGTCGCACACCGGTCACGTCGTGTGGGCCGCCATGGGCGGCTGGCGGGGCGTGCTGGAGAGCGTGCTGCCGGGGCTGGCGTTCGTCATCCTCTTCACGGTGACGCAGGACCTCGCGCTCTCGCTCGCGATCTCGGTGGGAGCCGCGGCGCTGTTCACCGTCGTGAGACTCGTGCAGCGCTCGCCCGTCAGCGCTGCGCTGGGCGGTCTCATCGCCGCCGCAGCCGCCGCAGCGCTCGCGCTGTGGACCGGACGCGGCCAGGACAACTTCGTCCCCGGCCTCATCACCAACGCCGTGTACGGCACCGCGTTCCTCGTGTCGGCCCTCATCGGATGGTCGATCATCGGCCTGGCGGTCGGCTTCCTCATGAACGAGGGCACCGCCTGGCGGGCCGACAACCGCAAACGTCGCGTCTTCTTCTGGCTCGCGATCGCTTGGGCCGGCCTCTTCTACCTCCGTCTCGCCGTGCAGCTCCCGTTCTACTTCTCCGGCGACGTCACGACCCTCGGGACCCTCAAGCTCGTGATGGGTCTGCCGCTGTTCGCTCCGCTCGTCGCCGTGACCTGGCTCGCCGTCCGGGCGGTCTACCCGCGCCGCGTCGAGGACGACGGCGACGTCGCGGCGTGATAGATTTATCTTGATATCAAGATAAATTCGTCCCCTCGCGGTACGCCACCGGCGCCCACCGCGGGTAAGGCCAGCCTCACTAGCCCGGCGACGCGGCGGCGGGGAAGATGGAGGATCAGGCAACGGCCCTCCATGCCGAACCCTGCATCCGCCGACGACTGAGCCCGCGGCCTCAGGAACTCCCAACGAAGGAGAGCAGACGTGTCCACTGTTGACAGCTTCGGAGCCAAGAGCACCCTCACGGTCGGTGGCACCGACTACGAGATCTATCGGATCGACACCGTCGCCGGTTACGAGAAGCTCCCGTTCAGCCTCAAGGTGCTGCTGGAGAACCTTCTGCGCACCGAGGACGGCGCGAACGTCACCAAGTCCCAGATCGAGGCCCTCGGCAACTGGGATGCCGACGCGGAGCCCGACACGGAGATCCAGTTCACGCCCGCGCGCGTCGTGATGCAGGACTTCACCGGCGTGCCCTGCATCGTCGACCTCGCCACGATGCGCGAGGCCGTCACGGCCCTCGGCGGCGACCCGGCGAAGATCAACCCGCTCTCGCCCGCCGAGATGGTCATCGACCACTCCGTCATCGCCGACCTGTTCGGCACCGAGAACGCGCTCGAGCGCAACGTCGAGATCGAGTACGAGCGCAACGGCGAGCGTTACCAGTTCCTGCGCTGGGGCCAGACGGCGTTCGACGACTTCAAGGTCGTCCCGCCGGGCACCGGCATCGTCCACCAGGTCAACATCGAGCACCTGGCGAAGGTCATCTACGACCGCACCGGTCGTGACGGCGTGCTGCGCGCGTACCCCGACACCTGCGTCGGCACCGACTCGCACACCACCATGGTCAACGGCCTGGGCGTGCTCGGCTGGGGCGTCGGCGGCATCGAGGCCGAGGCCGCGATGCTCGGCCAGCCCGTGTCGATGCTCATCCCGCGCGTCGTCGGCTTCAAGCTGACCGGGGAGATCCCGGCGGGCGTGACGGCCACCGACGTCGTGCTCACCATCACCGACATGCTGCGAAAGCACGGCGTCGTCGGCAAGTTCGTCGAGTTCTACGGTGCCGGCGTGGCGTCGGTGCCGCTCGCCAACCGCGCCACCATCGGCAACATGAGCCCCGAGTTCGGCTCCACCGCGGCGATCTTCCCGATCGACGACGTGACGCTCGACTACCTGCGCCTCACCGGTCGCGACGAGCAGACCGTCGCCCTCGTCGAGGCGTACGCGAAGGAGCAGAAGCTCTGGCACGACGCCGCCAGCGAGCCCGTCTTCAGCGAGTACATGGAGCTCGACCTCTCGACGGTCGTACCGTCGATCGCCGGCCCGAAGCGCCCGCAGGACCGCATCCTGCTCAGCGAGGCCAAGACCCAGTTCGAGAAGGACATCGTCGACTACACGACGCCGTCGGTGTCGAACTCGATCGTCGACCTCGAGTCGAAGCACTCGTTCCCGGCCTCCGACCCCGGCTCCGCCCCGGGCGACGAAGAGCCCGAGACGCGCGACGTGCACATCTCCAGCGGCGCTCCGGCCGCGGCATCCAACCCGGTGCCGGTGACCTCGCCCGCGGGCGACTCCTACCTCCTCGACAACGGCGCCGTCACCCTCGCCGCCATCACGTCGTGCACCAACACCTCGAACCCGTCGGTCATGATCGCCGCGGGCCTGCTCGCCCGCAAGGCGCGCAACCGGGGCCTCAAGCAGAAGCCGTGGGTCAAGACGACGCTGGGCCCGGGATCGAAGGTCGTCACCGACTACTACGAGAAGTCCGGACTCGACAAGGACCTCGAGGGTCTCGGCTTCTACACCGTCGGCTACGGCTGCACGATCTGCATCGGCAACTCCGGACCGCTCATCGAAGAGGTCTCGGCGGCCATCAACGAGAACGACCTCGCCGTCACGGCCGTCCTCTCGGGCAACCGCAACTTCGAGGGGCGCATCAGCCCCGACGTGAAGATGAACTACCTCGCCTCGCCGCCCCTTGTGGTCGCGTACGCCCTGGCCGGGTCGATGCACTTCGACTTCGAGACCGACCCGCTCGGGAAGGATGCCGAGGGCAACGACGTGTTCCTCAAGGACATCTGGCCGTCGCCCGAGGAGGTCCAGGAGGTCATCGACTCGTCGATCTCGCGCGACCAGTTCATCAAGCAGTACGCCACCGTGTTCGACGGCGACGAGCGCTGGACGAGCCTGCCCACCCCTGAGGGCCCGGTGTTCGAGTGGGATGCCGACTCGACCTACGTCCGCAAGGCCCCGTACTTCGAGGGCATGTCGATGGACCTCACCCCGGTGAGCGACATCCACGGCGCACGCGTCATGGCGGCGCTGGGCGACTCGGTCACGACGGACCACATCTCGCCGGCCGGCAACATCAAGGCGGGCACCCCCGCCGCGCAGTACCTCACGGAGCACGGCGTCGCGCAGAAGGACTTCAACTCCTACGGCTCGCGCCGCGGCAACCACGAGGTCATGATCCGCGGCACCTTCGCGAACATCCGCCTCAAGAACGAGCTGGTCGCCGCCGTCAACGACGGTCAGATCATCGAGGGCGGCTTCACCCGCGACTTCACGCAGGAGGGCGGCCCGCAGTCGTACATCTTCGACGCGTGCGAGAACTACCGCGCCCAGGGCACCCCGCTCGTCGTGTTCGGCGGCAAGGAGTACGGCTCCGGCTCGTCGCGCGACTGGGCGGCCAAGGGCACGTCCCTCCTCGGCGTGAAGGCCGTCATCACCGAGAGCTTCGAGCGCATCCACCGCTCGAACCTCATCGGCATGGGCGTCGTCCCGCTGCAGTTCCCCGACGGCCAGAGCTGGAAGTCGCTCGGCCTCGACGGCACCGAGATCGTCTCGATCGAGGGCCTCGAGCAGCTCAACGAGGGCGTCACGCCGAAGACCGTGAAGGTCACCGCGGCCCCCAGCGAGTTCTCGCCGGAAGGCAAGGAGACGATCGTCTTCGACGCCAAGGTGCGCATCGACACCCCCGGTGAGGCGGACTACTACCGCAACGGCGGCATCCTCCAGTACGTGCTGCGCTCGCTCGTCTGATCGCCGCGTATAACGCCCCGGCATCGGTCCCCGCAAGGGGACGCGGATGCCGGGGCGTTCGCGTGCGCGCGAAGTAGACTCGGAGGATGAGTCTGCTCGCCTCGATCACCGGTCCGCGGGACCTGGACTCCCTGTCCGCGGAGCAGCTCGCGCAGCTCGCGCAGGAGGTCCGCGAGTTCCTGATCGAGAACGTCGCCCGCACGGGCGGACACCTCGGCCCGAACCTCGGTGTCGTCGAGCTGACGATCGCCCTGCACCGCGTCTTCGACTCGCCGAACGACCCGTTCGTCTTCGACACCGGACACCAGTCGTACGTGCACAAGCTCCTGACGGGGCGTCAGGACTTCCGCGAGCTGCGCTCCCGCGGCGGACTGGCCGGCTACCCCCAGCGGGCGGAGAGCGTCCACGACGTCGTCGAGTCCTCGCACGCCTCCAGCTCCCTCAGCTGGGCCGACGGCATCTCGCGCGCGCTGACCCGCACCGGCCGCAAGGACCACCACGTCGTGGCGGTCGTCGGCGACGGCGCCCTGACCGGCGGTATGACGTGGGAGGCGCTCAACAACATCTCCGACGACAACGACCGCAACCTCGTCATCGTCGTCAACGACAACGGCCGCTCCTACGCGCCGACCATCGGCGGCATGGCGCGCTACCTCAACCGCGTGCGCACGCTGGAGAGCTACGAGAGCCTGCGCAAGAGCTCGGCATCCTTCTTCCGTCGCCTCGGGCCCATGGGGCGCGCGCTCTATCGCGGGGTGCGCGGAGGCACGCACGGCTTCCTCTCCCGATTCTCGAACAACGAAGCCCTGTACTCGAACCTCGACATCAAGTACCTGGGTCCGATCGACGGCCACGACCTCGTCGCCCTGCAGGAGACGCTGCAGCTCGCGAAGGACTACAGCGCACCCGTCATCGTCCACGTCATCACCGAGAAGGGGCGCGGGTACGAACCCGCGCGCAACGACGAGGCGGACCAGTTCCACGCGGTCGGCAAGATCGACCCCGCCACGGGGGAGCCGCTGGGCTCCTCGGACGCCGTGGCCTGGACCGACGTCTTCGCCGACGCCCTCCTCGACGCGGGGGAGCGACGCGACGACGTCATCGCGATCACGGCGGCCATGCTGCGGCCGACGGGCTTGCAGCCGTTCGCGCAGCGCTTCCCCGACCGCGTCTACGACGTGGGCATCGCGGAACAGCACGCCGTGGCATCCGCCGCGGGGCTCGCGTTCGGCGGCCTGCACCCGGTCGTCGCGATCTACGCGACCTTCATGAATCGCGCCTTCGACCAGGTTCTGATGGACGTCGCGCTGCACCGCGCCGGTGTCACGTTCGTGCTCGACCGCTCCGGAGTGACCGGCCCCGACGGTCCGAGCCATCACGGCGTGTGGGACCTCGCGATGCTGCAGCTCGTGCCCGGCATCCGCATCGCCGCACCCCGCGACGAGGCCCGCCTGCGGGAGGAGTTCGACGAGGCGATCGCCGTCGAGGACGCACCGACCGTCATCCGCTTCCCCAAGGGCGCCGTGGCGACGGAGCAGCCGGCGATCGAGCGTCTGCCCGACGGCGTCGACGTGCTGTGGCGCGACGGCGCGGAGGACGTGCTGCTGGTCGGCATCGGACCGATGACGCAGCTGGCCGTCGAGGTCGCGACGCGTCTTCGCGCGCAGGGGATCGGGGCGACCGTGGTGGATCCGCGGTGGGTCGTGCCCGTTCAGCCGTCGATCGTGAAGCTCGCCGCCGCGCACCGTCTCGTGATCACGATCGAGGACGGCATCCGCGTCGGCGGGGTCGGCACGCGCGTGCGGCAGGTTCTGCGCGAAGCGGGCGTGGACACCGCGGTGGACGAGTTGGGTCTGCCCGACGCCTTCATCGATCACGCGACGCGGGAGCAGATCCTCGAGGATGCCGGACTGTCGGCGGCGAAGATCGCGCAGGACGTCGTCGCCCAGGTGCTGGGGACGCGGATCCCGGTGGCGCGCCCATCCAGCGACACGGGCGCCATCTGGACCGTGCAGGGCGGGGCGGGCAGCTCCGAGCACGCCGAGCACGGCGACGGCCGCGGCTAAGGCCGCTCACCCGCCGAGCAGGCGGTCCTCCTCTTCGATCGCGGGGGCGCGACGCTTCGGTGTCCGCGCTCCCTGCCACCGTCCGTAGGCCGTGGCGGCCGCGCAGAGCGCGAGCAGTACCGTGACGATCGTCGGATCTAGCGCCACCGCTTTCGACAGCGCGACGAACACACCGACCACCGCCGCACCGATGCCGACGCCGAAAGCCGCGAAAGCAACGAGGTGGACCCAGCGGCGACGCACGCCGCGAAGCGCGTGGCCGATCAGCGCGGCGACGGGAAGTCCGACGATCGTCACGACCAGCGAGATGAGCGCGCCGAGGACGCCGAACCATCCGGCGGCGTAGACCGCCACGGAGACGGTCGACAGTTCGAACCGCGCGGCGCTGACCACCAGCGTCCACACCCCAGCAGCGGTCACGAGCAGCGCGACGAAACCGAGCCACGCGTGCAGCGCACCGCGCCAGAGCTGGTCGCGCGTGAAGGCTGCCGGTAGCACCGGTGCGCTCACCGCCCTGCCTCCGCGATGAGCTCGAGCAGATCGCGGACGACGCCGCGCACCAGCGGCAGCCGCGCCAAGGGCAGGGTGGTCCGCAGCAGCGCGAGTCCGCGATCGAGCAGTCGCCGGGTGCGCTCCTGCCCCTCGGAGCGGTCGTAGACCCAGAACAGCGCGAGGAGGAGATGCCCCAGGAAGAGCGCGGGCGGCAGCGAGCGGGCGAGCTCTGTCGGCACCGCGCCCGAGCGGGCGCCCTGCACCGCCTCCGCGAACAGGCCTTCGGTGATGGCGCGGGCCTCACGGGAGGCCTCCGCGAGCGGGTTGATCTCCGAGCGCGGCGAGACGGCGGCGGAGAGGAACTCGGCCGCGTGCCCGTGGTAGGCGGTGAGCTGATCGAGCCCCGTGCGATAGACGATCGCGATGCGGTCGACGAGGTCGTCCGCGTCGGCGAGACGGGGCGCGGCGGCCTCGCGGTGTCCGCGCTGCACATCGAGGTACAACTCCTGCACCAGGTCGTTCTTGGTGGCGAAGTGGTAGTAGGCGTTGCCGACCGATACGCCGGCCTCCTGCGCGATCAGACGCATCGTGGTGGCGTCGTAGCCCCGGTCGCGGAACGACTTCAGCGCGATCTCGCGCAGCCGCGCCCGCGTCCGGTCGCTCTTCGACATCGCGGGTGCCTCAGAAGTGAACATGTTCGAAAAATAGCACAACCCGCCCCGTGACAGCATGGAGGGATGAGCTCCGCCAACCTCACGCGCGAAGAGACGGCGGCACGCGCCGCGGTCATCCACCTCGACACGGTCGACATCGATCTCGACCTCCGCTCGGCCCCGGATGCCGCCGAGAGCACCTTCCGCACACGCGCGACCCTCACCTTCACCACCCAGGCGGAGAGCACGTGGATCGACTTCATCGGCGCCGCGGTGGACGCGGTCGTCGTCAACGGCGTCGAGCAGCGAGTCGACTGGGACGGCGCACGCGTGAGCGTCGCCGGGCTGCGCACCGCAGCGGGCACCACGAACACCGTCACGATCGTCGCCACCGGGCGATACAGCACGTCGGGCGAGGGCCTGCACCGCTTCCGCGACCCCGTCGACGGCGAGACCTACCTGTACACCCAGTACGAGCCGGCCGACTGCCGGCGCGTGTACCCCTGCTTCGAGCAGCCCGACATGAAGGCGCGCTGGCGCTTCACGGTCACCGCTCGCGCCGGCTGGCAGGTGCTCTCCAACGGCGCCGAGACCGGCCGCGAGCCCGTCGACGGGGGAGTGCGCACCCGGTTCGCCGAGACGCTGCCGCTGTCGAGCTACATCACCGCGGTCGCGGCGGGTCCGTATCACCGCGTCGACGGCACGCACCACGGCGCGGCCGGCGAGATCCCTCTCGGAGTGCTGTGCCGCGCCTCCCTCGCTCCTCATCTGGATGCCGACGAGATCCTGGACATCACGCGGCGGGGGCTGACGTTCTTCGAGGAGGCATTCGACTTCCCGTACCCCTGGGGCACGTACGACCAGATCTTCGTGCCGGAGTACAACCTGGGCGCCATGGAGAATCCGGGCCTGGTGACCTTCACCGAGGCCTACGTGTTCCGCGGCGCGTCCACCGCCGCGCAGCACGAGGCCAGGGCGAACACGATCCTGCACGAGATGGCCCACATGTGGTTCGGCGACCTCGCGACGATGCGGTGGTGGGACGACCTCTGGCTGAAGGAGTCGTTCGCCGACTACATGGGCACGCATGCCGCGGCCGCGGTCGGCGGGTTCCCGGATGCCTGGGTCAGCTTCGCCACGCGACGCAAGGGCTGGGCCTACACGCAGGACCAGCTGCCGACGACGCACCCGATCGTCGCGGACATCCCCGACCTCGAGGCCGCGAAGCTCAACTTCGACGGCATCACCTACGCCAAGGGCGCCTCCGTGCTCAAGCAGCTCGTCGGCTTCGTCGGCGAAGACGCCTTCTTCCGCGGCGCGCAGCGCTACTTCGCCGACCACGCGTACGGCAGCACCACCCTGCCCGACCTGCTCAGCGCCCTCGAACAGGCGTCCGGACGCGACCTGCGCTCCTGGAGCGCGGCGTGGCTGCAGACGACCGGCGTCACCGAGCTGCGCGCCGAGCGCACCGCCGACGCGCTCGAGCTGACGGTGTCCACGGTGCGCCCCGATCGCGTGACCGTCGGGCTCTACGTCGAGCGCGACGGCCGCCTCGTCCGCCGCGGCGACCTGGCGACCGACATCGCCGCCGAACGCACCGCGCTCACCGGCGCGGCTCTGGACGACGTGGTTCTCATCGTCCCCAACGACGACGACCGGACGTACGCGAAGGTCCGGCTGGACGACGCGTCGACGGACGCCGTCGCGCGCGGCCTCTCGACGATCGACGACGCTCTCGCGCGGGCCGTCGTCTGGGCGGCCCTCTGGAACGCGGTGCGCGACGGCATCCTGCCCGCTCAGCAGTACGTCGGAATCGTGGCGCGGCACGCGCCGTCGGAGACCGATGCCGCGCTGCTGACCGAGGCCGCCGCCCGCGCGGCCTTCACGATCGCGCACTTCGCGGCGGACGGCGACCGGTCCGCCCTGGCGGCGCAGTGGCTGGAGACGGCGTGGAACGCGCTGCAGCACGCGAGGCCCGGGTCGGACGCGCAGCTCATCTGGGCCCGCACGGTCGGCGCCGCGGCATCCGTCAGCGCCGAGCGCGCGCCGGACCTGCGTGCGATCCTCGCCGGCGCCGCCCCGGCACCGGAAGGGCTGAGGCTCGACCCCGACCTCCGCTGGGCCTGGACCGTCGCCCTGTCGGCCACCGGACACGCGGATGACGCGGACATCGCGGGCGAGCTGGCTGCCGACGACACGGCGTCGGGACGCGTCGCGGCACGCACCGCCCGGACGGCGCGTCCGGATGCCGCGGTCCGCGCCGCCGCCTGGAACGACGCCTGGAACGACGCGACCTTGACCAACGACCATCTGGACGCGACGATCGCCGGCGTGCGCGCCGGCGGACGCCGCGACCTCATCGCCGGCTTCGACGACGACTACTACGCGCGCATCCTGCCGGCATGGCGGTCGCGCTCGATCGAGATCGCCCGGCGCCTCGTGATCGGCCTCTTCCCGGCATCCCCCTCGCTCGACGCCGCCGACGCGTGGCTGCGGGATCACCCGGACGCGCCGGGGGCCCTCCGCCGTCTCGTGATCGAGCAGCGCGACGGCCTCGCGCGCGATCTGCGGGTGCGGGCGGCACAGCCCTCGCGCTGAGCAGGCGACGGCGCAGCCACCGGATTCGGACATGAAGAACGAAATCGGATGCCGCGAGGTGCGGCATCCGATTCCGTTGTGATCATCCGAATCCGTGACGGCGGATCCGGCGGTCGTCAGCCGCCGATGCCGCGGATGGGCGGGTGGTGGAAGGTGTCGCCGAACGCCCGCTCGGACGCACCCTCGCGGTCGAGGTAGGGCGAGGCGCCGCCATCGATGAACGGCCAGCCCGCACCGAGGATGAGGCACAGGTCGATGTCCTCGACCTCGGGCACGACGCCCTCGTCGAGCATCAGCTTGATCTCGGTGGCGAGGCCGTCCTGCACGCGACGCAGGATCGTGTCGGCGGATGCCGGGGCGGAGCCGACATGGCCCTTCAGCGCCTTCTCCGCTGCCTTCGAGAAGCCGGTCACCCGTCCACCCTTGTCCTTCTCCACGACCTCCGGGAGCTCGGCGAGCTGGTGGAAGTTCTCGTTCGCGTAGAAGCGGTCGGGGAACGCGTGGACCATCGTGTCCTGCACGTGCGCCGCCACCTTCCAACCGACCAGGTCGATGAGCTGGAACGGCCCCATCGGCAGGCCGAGGGGGGCGAACGCCTTCTCGACGTCGGCGACCGGGGTGCCCTCGTACACGGCGCGAGCGGCCTCACCCATGACCTTCGCGAGCAGCCGGTTGACGACGAAGCCGGGGGCGTCGGCGGTCAGCACCGCGTTCTTGCCCAGCCCCCGCGCGACCACGAAGGCGGTCGACAGCGCAGCATCCGTCGTCTGCGGCGTCTTCACGATCTCGATGAGCGGCATGACCGCCACGGGGTTGAAGAAGTGGAAGCCGACGAGGCGTTCGGGGTGGGCGAGCTTCGAACCGATCTCCTCGACCGACAGCGACGAGGTGTTGGTCGCGAGGATCGCGTCTTCGGCGACGATCTTCTCGATCTCGCCGAAAACGGCCTGCTTGACCCCGACCTCCTCGAAGACGGCCTCGATGACGAAGTCGCAGTCGGCGTACAGGCTCTTGTCGGTCGTCCCGGTGACCAGCGCGCGCAGCTTGTTCGCCGAGTCGGCGTCGAGGCGTCCCTTGGCCTCGAGCGTGCCGATCTCGTCGTGGATGTACGCGACGCCCTTGTCGACGCGCGCCTGGTCGAGGTCGGTGATGAGCACCGGCACCTGGAGCTTGCGCACGAACAGCAGCGCGAACTGGCTCGCCATGAGACCGGCGCCGATGATGCCGACCTTGGTGACCTTCTTGGCGAGGGTCTTGTCCGGCGCGCCGACGGGACGCTTCGCGCGCTTCTGCACGAGGTCGAAGGCATACATGGATGCCGCGAACTGATCGCCCGTGACGAGGTCGGCCAGCGCCTCGTCCTCCCGCGCGAAGCCCTCGGCCTTCGTGCCGCTCTTCGCCTTGTCGAGCAGTTCGAGCGCGGCATAGGGGGAGCGGGGGACGGTGCCGATCTTCGATTCGAGCATGCCGCGTGCCATCTTGATGGCGATCGGCCACTTGGTGAGACGCTCGATCTTGCCCGGCTCGTTCTTGCGGTCGACCTTCACGGCACCCGTGAGGACGCCGTCGGCCCAGGCGAGGGAGCTCTCCAGGTAGGTCGCCGCGGGGAAGATCGCGTCGAAGATGCCGTACTCGAACGCCTGCTGGGGCTTCAGCATGCGGTTCTGCTTCAGCGGGTTGCTGATGACGACCTCGAGCGCGTTCTCGATGCCGATGAGGTTGGGCAGCAGGTAGGCGCCGCCCCACCCGGGGATGATCCCCAGGAAGACCTCGGGCAGCGCGATCGCGGCCGCCGAGGCGTCCACCGTGCGGTAGGTGGAGTTGAGCGCGATCTCCAGGCCGCCGCCGAGGGCGAGGCCGTTGACGAAGGCGAAGGACGGCACACCCAGGCCGCCGAGCGCGCCGATCACCTTGTGACCGAGCTGCGCCACCAGGCGGGCGTTGTCCTTCGACCCCACGCGGGTGATGTCGGAGAGGTCCGCACCGGCGGCGAGGATGTACTGCTTGCCGGTGATGCCGACGGCCTGGATCTCGCCGGCGGCGGCGCGCGCCTTCAGCGTCGCGAGCGTCTCGCCCAGCTCCGTGAGCGTCGCCGGACCCAGGGTGTTGGGGCGGGTGTGGTCGCGGCCGTTGTCGAGCGTGATGAGGGCGAGCACCTTCCCGGACGGGAGGGTGATGTCGCGCACGCGCGAGTGCGTGACGACCTCGCCGTCGGCGAGAGCGGTCAAGGGCGAGAAGTCGATCTCTTCGTAGTTGGTCATGTCCGTACCTCTCAGCGCTTCTTGCCGTTGTAGTGCGGGTTCTCCCAGATCACCGATCCGCCCTGCCCGAGCCCGACGCACATCGCGGTCAGGCCGTAGCGGACGTCGGGCCGCTCGGCGAACTGCGCGGCGAGCTGGATCATCAGGCGCACACCGGAGGCGGCCAGCGGATGACCCAGGGCGATCGCGCCGCCCCACTGATTGACGCGCGGGTCGTCGTCGGCGATGCCGAAGTGGTCGAGCAGCGACAGCACCTGCACCGCGAAGGCCTCGTTCAGCTCGAAGAGGCCGATGTCGTCGATCGTGAGCCCGGCCTTCTTCAGCGCCTTCTCCGTCGACGGGATGGGGCCGATGCCCATGATCTCCGGCTGCACACCGGCGAAGGCGAACGAGACCATGCGCATCTTCGGCGTCAGCCCGAGCTCCTTGACCGCGCCGCCGCCGGCCAGCAGCGACATCGTCGCGCCGTCGGTCAGGGGCGACGACGTGCCGGCCGTCACCCGACCGTGGGGGCGGAACGGCGTCTTCAGCGCCGCGAGGTCTTCCATCGTGGTCTGCGGGCGGCGGCCCTCGTCCTCGGTCGCCAGGCCCCAGGTGCCCTCGGCATCCTTGATCGCGACGGGCACGAGGTCGGGCTGGAACCTGCCGGCCTCGTACGCGGCCTGCGCCTTGTGCTGGCTGAGCATGCCGAACCGGTCGGAGCGCTCCTTGGTCAGCTGCGGGAAGCGGTCGAAGATGCGCTCGGCCGTCACACCCATGTTCAGCGCGCCCGGGTCGACCATCTTCTCGGCCACGAAGCGCGGGTTGGGGTCGGCGTTTCCGCCGATGGGGTAGTGCCCCATGTGCTCGACGCCGCCGGCGAGGGCGACGTCGTACATGCCGGCGCTGATCGACGCGCCCATCATGGCCACGCTCGTCATGGCACCGGCGCACATGCGGTCGATCGCGAATCCGGGCACGGTCTGCGGGAGGCCCGCGAGGATGGCGACGGAGCGCCCGAGGGTGAGTCCCTGCTCGCCCGTCTGGCTCGTGGCGGCGATCGCGACGTCGTCGACGCGCTCGGCGGGCACCGCGGCGTTGCGCGCCATGAGACCGATCGTCGCCTTGACCGCGAGGTCGTCCGCGCGGGTGTTCCAGTACATGCCCTTCTCGCCGGCGCGCCCGAACGGGGTGCGCATTCCATCGACGAAGTAGACGTCCGAGAGCTCGGCCACACTGCCTCCAAGGGTTGAGATTCAGTCCAGCGTACGGTGAAACTCAGTCTCACCGAAACGCTTGGGACGATTCTACGACGCCAGGTCGGACGCAGCCTCGGGTGTCTGGACGGATTCGACAAAAGCGCCGGCGATGACGGGGGCGGTGAGCGCGATCTGCCACGGGCGCGCGCCGTGCGACGCGAGCGCGTCGCCGATGGATGCCGCGTCGATCTCAGCCGGGGGAGTCCAGGCGATGCGACGCAGAGTGTCGGGGGTCAGGAGGTTCTCGGTGGGCATCCGCAGCTCGACCGCGAGCTGCTCGAGCAGCGGTCGCGCGGCCTTCAGGCGCAGGTCGGCGGCGGGATTGCGATCCGCCCAGGCGCGAGGCGGCGGCATCCCGTCGCCCGTCGCGCGCTCCGCCGGCAGCACGGGATCGGCGCGGCCCGCCTCGATCGCGGCCCACCAGCGGTCGAGCTGGCTACGACTGGCTCGCCCCGTGAAGTCCTTCACGCGTGCCAAGTCCTGCTTGCTGGCCGGGTCGGCCAGCACCGCTGCGACCAGCGCACGATCGGGAACCAGGCGGCCGGGGGAGGTGTCCTGCTCGCGCGCGAACTCCTCGCGCGCGAGCCACAGCGCACGGGCGACCGCCAGCGCGCGACGTCCGCGGACGGTGTGCAGGCCGCTGAGGCGACGCCACGGCTCTTCGCGGGCGGGTTTCACCGGTCGCGTGCGCACCGTCTCGAACTCCTGCGCCGCGATCTCCGTCTTGCCCTGCTCCTCGAGCTCGGCCACCAGCACGTCGTGGACGTCCACGAGATGGAGAACGTCGAGCGCCGCATACTCCAGCCACGGCTGCGGCAGCGGACGGGTCGACCAGTCGGCCGCGGAGTGGGCCTTGGCGAGACTGATGCCCAGCGTGTCCTCGACGACGGCGCCCAGCCCCACGCGCTCGTGCCCGAGCAGGCGGGCGGCCAGCTCGGTGTCGAAGAGGGACGGCGGCTCGAGACGCTCGTCGCGCAGCGACGGCAGGTCCTGACTCGCGGCGTGCAGGATCCAGGGGATGTCGCCGATCGCGTCCTGAAGCGCGCTGAGGTCGCCGACGGCCGGGGGGTCGATGAGGAAGACACCCGCCTCCCGCCGGAAGACCTGGATGAGGTACGCCCGCTGCGAGTACCGGAAGCCGGAGGCCCGCTCGACGTCGACCGCGACCGGGCCCGTGCCGGCGACGAGCGCGTCGACGGCGGTGGCGAGACCGGCGGCATCCGTGATGACGTCGTACTCAGCCACGCGTTCCCCTTCCCGTTGCACCCCGCTGCGAGCCGAACACGGCGATGCCCTCTGATCCCGGCGGAAGTCCCGCCAGCATGCACACCAGCTCCGCCCAGGCCTCGACATGAGCGGACAGATCGCCGTCGGGCGTCCAGGACGACCTCAACTCGATCTGCGCCCCGTCACCTTCGTCGGCCAGCGATCCGAATCCCTTCGACAGGGTCTTCGTCGCCGTTCCGGACTCCGCATGAAAGGCCGCGCCGCGCGTGTCGAGCGCGTCGACGAGCCAGGACCAGGCGACGTCCGCGAGCAGCGGGTCGACGCCGATTTCAGGTTCGAGCGGAGCTTGCGCAAAACACACGATACGCCACGCGCCGCCCCAGGCGTCCGGCTCGGAGGGGTCGTGCATGAGCACGAAGCGCCCGGTGCCGTGCTCGGAGTCGATGCCCTCGGCATCCGGTCGCACGTCGCCGGCGAACGCGATCGCCTCCGGGGCGAGACTCGTCGGCGCGGCGATCTCGCGCACGGAGAAGTCGGATCGGAACGTGAGGGCGCGCAGCTGCTGCGCGGCACGCGCGAAGGCGGGCGTCTCAGCGGCGGGACGGGTGTCATCCACGCTCACAGACTAGGATGGCCCCACGATGAAGGCACCCAGGCGCGCCGCCTTCGGCGCCTCACGAATCGGCCCTGCGGCGACTCTGCGGATGCTGGCTCTCGCTCTCGCCGCTGCCCTGTTCGCGGTGGTGGCGATGGCCGCGGGAGTCGCCCTCCGGATGGCCCGCCGCGTCGTGACCCCCTCGGGACGTGTGCCCGACACGCGCATCGTCGACATCGACGTCCCCGCGCAGACGATCACGCTGGCGCGCACCGCCGATACCGTGCTGCCCGGCCGCTACGGCCTGTTCACCACAGGATCGGCCGACTACCTGAAGGTCGGGTCGGTCCTCTCGAGCGACGAGACCACCGTCAAGCGCAAGTTGCTCACCCAGGTGAGCGGGCAGTCGACGCTCGCCCCGGCGGCCGCGTTCAGCGGCTGGTACTACCAGCGGCCCGAGGAACTGCACCTTCCGTTCACGACGGAGCACGTCCACGCGGCGATCGGACCCTGCCCGGCCTGGCTGTTCCCCGCCGAGCCCACCCGCGACCTCGACGACGAGACCTGGGTCATCCAGATCCACGGGCGCGGCACCACACGGGCCGAATGCCTCCGCGCGGTCCCCGTCTTCCACGCGCTCGGCATCACCTCCCTCGTCGTGTCGTACCGCAACGACGGCGACGCCCCGCGCAGCCGTGCGGGCGCCTACGCGCTCGGCGCCACCGAATGGCGCGACGTGGATGCCGCCGTCGGCTGGGCCCTCCGACACGGAGCGCGCCGCGTGCTCCTGATGGGGTGGTCGATGGGCGGGGCCATCGCCCTGCAGACCTCGCTCGGCTCGGCGCATCGCGAACAGATCTCGGGCGTGATCCTCGACTCACCCGTCGTGGACTGGCGCACCGTGCTCGCCTACCAGGCGAAGGCCCTGCACGTTCCGTCTCCGGTCACCGGTCTGGCCATCGGCGCGCTGCGCTCCGACTGGACCGCGCCGGCCACCGGTGCGGACGGGGCGATCCCGTTCGACCGGCTCGACATCGTGGCCCGGGCGGGCGAGCTGCGGCATCCCGTGCTCATCCTGCACAGCGACGACGACGGCTTCGTGCCCTCGAGCGCCTCCCACCGACTCGCCGCCGCGCGGCCCGATCTGGTCGACCTCCAGGTGTTCCGCACGGCCCGCCACACCAAGCTGTGGAACTACGACCAGCAGCGGTGGACCGATGCGATCGGCGACTGGCTCCGCGACCGCGATCTGCTGCCGGTGCCGGCGACGCACCCCACCGACGAGGGAGAACGATGACGTCGACGACCACCGGGATCGTCCGGCTCGCGGAGCGCCAGCCCGCCGTGTCGGGCGCCGAGATGGTGGCCGCACTCGTGCCGCCGCCGCAGTTCGACGACGCGACGTTCGAGACCTATCGCGCCGATCCCGCCTACCCGTCGCAGCAGGAGGCGAAGGACCGCCTCATCGCGTTCAGCCGGGGGAGCGGCCCGGCCGAGCGCGGCGGACTGTTCCGTCGGGCGAAGAAGGCACCCGAGATGAAGCCCGGCGTCTATCTCGACGGCGGTTTCGGCGTCGGCAAGACCCACCTGCTCGCGGCGATCTACCACGCGGTGCCCGCACGCCGGAAGTACTTCGGCTCGTTCATCGAGTACACCGCCCTCGTCGGAGCGATCGGCTACCAGAAGACCGTCGAGCTGTTCCGCGGCGCCGATCTGCTCTGCATCGACGAGTTCGAGCTCGACGACCCCGGCGACACGATGGTGATGACGCGGCTGCTGGGAGAGCTGGTGCCCACCGGCACGCGGCTGGCCGCCACCTCCAACACCCCGCCGAACGCACTGGGGGAGGGCCGCTTCGCCGCCCAGGACTTCCTCCGCGAGATCCACGCGATGGCCGCGAGCTTCGAGACGATCCGCATCGACGGCACCGACTACCGCCAGCGTGCCATCGACGGCCACGCCGAGGTGTGGGACGACGACGGCTATCGCGCCGCGATCGACGAGGCCGCCGCATCCGGCGTGGTCTCCGACGACCGTTTCGGCGACCTGATCGCCCACCTCGCCACCGTGCACCCGTCCCGCTACGTGCGCCTGCTCGACGGGCTGTCGGCCATCGGTCTGCGCGATGTGGTCACACTGCAGGATCAGTCCGCGGCCCTGCGCCTGGTCGCCTTCGTCGACCGCGCTTACGACGCGCAGATCCCCGTCCGCGCGACCGGCCGCCCCCTCGACGAGGTCTTCGGCGACGACATGCTCGCCGGCGGATACCGGAAGAAGTACCTCCGCGCGATCTCGCGCCTCAACGCGCTCACGCATTCCTGAGGGGATTCACCGGCGCCGACCGCCCGGACGAAACGTGATGTTTACGTGAGCGGCGCCCGTGTAACCGACGCGAAACACGAGACGCATGCCGTCGGAAACGGCACGCCGCGACACTGATTGCGCTGGGACGTCCCGACCCCGAAACCGCGACGACCCGGTCCGAGTTACACAACACATCAGTGAGGACCTTCATGGACAGCGGAAATCTCGCTTGGTATATCGCCGCAACGGCGCTCGTGCTCTTTATGACGCCCGGAGTGGCCTTGTTCTACGGCGGGCTCGTCAAGGCCAAGAGCGTCATCAGCATGATGATGATGAGCTTCGGCGCGATGGGACTGGTCGCCGTGCTCTGGATCCTCTACGGATTCAACATGCAGACCGCCGACTGGTGGGGCGGCATCCTGGGCAACCCCTTCTCCGACTTCGGCCTCGGCACGATGGCGACCGGTGAGGACGCGACCGTGAACCTCACGGCCGTCGCCTATGGCGCCACCTTCGCGATCATCACCGTGGCCCTTATCTCCGGCGCCATCGCCGACCGCGCCCGTTTCGGCTCGTGGATGATCTTCGCGTTCTTCTTCGCGACCATCGACTACTTCGCCGTCGCCGGCTGGGTGTGGAACACCAACGGCTGGATCTTCAACCTGGGCACGACGCTGGGCTTCTCGACCGAGGTGATCGACTACGCCGGTGGCACCGCTGTCCACATCAACGCCGGCGCGGCCGCCCTCGCCCTCGCCCTGGTCCTCGGCAAGCGCGTCGGCTTCCAGAAGGGCATCCACAAGCCCCACAACGTGCCGCTCGTGATGCTGGGAGCCGCGATCCTGTGGTTCGGCTGGTTCGGCTTCAACGCCGGCGCGGCCGCCTTCTACGCCGCTCCCGAGGGCACCACGGGTGACATCCTGAGCGGTATCGCCGGTGTCGGCTCGCCCGCGGGCCTCATCGTCCTCAACACGCTCGGCGCGACCGCTGCCGCCATCCTCGGCTGGGCGATCGTCGAGAAGCTCAAGGACGGCAAGCCCACGGCTGTCGGCGCCGCCTCCGGTGCCGTCGCGGGTCTCGTCGCGATCACCCCCTCCTGCGCCAACCTCGCTCCCGGTTGGGCCCTGCTGCTCGGTATCATCGCCGGTGCCGTCTGCGCCCTGGCCGTCGAGCTCAAGTGGCGCCTCGGGTTCGACGACTCGCTCGACGTGGTCGGCGTCCACCTGGTCGGCGGTCTGATCGGAACCCTGTTCCTCGGCTTCTTCGCGACCGGCACGGGCCTGTTCCTCGGCGGCAACGCCGAGCAGCTCATCCTGCAGGCGATCGCCGCGGTCACCGTGCTGATCTTCTCCTTCGTCGTCGCCTACGTGCTCGGCTTCATCATCGAGAAGACGATCGGCTTCCGCGTCAAGAACGAGGACGAGGTCGCCGGCATCGACACCGCCGTCCACGGTGAAGAGGGCTACGCGCTCGTCGACTGACGCTCCCGCGTCACCAGCCCGAAGGGGCGTCGGATCTCCCGGTCCGGCGCCCCTTCGGCGTGCACGCACACTCGCGGTGCGCCAGCCGCTACGCGTTGTACCAGCCGCCACGGGACGGACCGCCCGCGGGGTAGCGGCTCGCACGCGGGATAGCGGTTCGGAGATCAGCGGGGTGGGGGAGGGGAGCGTGGTTGGTAGCGTGTGTCCATGACGGAGCGCCAGCGGAACGGATCCCTGACGGCACTGCTGCGCGGCGTCGTCGGCCTCTTCAGCCGCAATGGGTCGCGGCGGGCGGCGCCCTCGTCCCGGTCGGCGGGAGCACCCACCCCGCCGTCCTCGCCGGGACGCGAGGGGGAGACCGCGACGCGCGAGGTGCGCCCTCCCGCCCGTGGCGGGCTGCGCATCACCTACAGCCCGCGGCGCGACGGTGCGCCGGATGCGGGGGAGGTCGTCTGGACCTGGGTGCCCTATGAGGAGAACGACGGTCGGGGCAAGGACCGCCCTGTGCTCGTGATCGGTCGCCACGGCGCCGACCGCGTCTACGCCGTGCGGCTCACCAGCAAGTCGCACGACGGCGACCGCGACTACCTGTCGATCGGGCCGGGCGCGTGGGACGCGCAGGGCCGACCCTCGTGGGTCGACATCGAGCAGCTGTACAGCGTGCACGTGCGCGGCATGCGACGTGAAGCGGCGACACTCGACCGTCGCCGCTTCGCCGGGGTGGCCGCGGCGCTGCAGCAGCGGTACGGCTGGAGCAGCGACCTGTAGCGGAGGCGATCGCCCGCGATCACTCCGAGACGGTGCGCTGCACGACCGGCGCGAAGATGATGATGGCCGCCCCCAGCAGCGCCACCCCCGAGCCGACGTAGTCCCAGATGGTCGGCTTGAAGCCGTCGATGACGATGCCCCAGGCGAGCGAGCCCGCCACGAACACACCGCCGTACGCCGCCAGCACGCGTCCGAAGTGCGCGTCGGGTTGGAAGGCCGCGACGAAACCGTAGGCCCCGAGCGCGAGCACACCGAGCAGCGCGAAAAGCCAGCCCTTGTTCTCCCGCACCGACTGCCAGATGAGCCAGGCGCCGCCGATCTCCGCGACCGCGGCGAGCAGGAAGAGGACGATGATGCGCGCCGTGGTCATGGCGTCAGTCTGCCAGCGCCCGATGTCGGGGGTGTTTCCCGCCGCCGGAGCCCACTCGTCGCGGTTCCGGTGCCAGGAACGGCCGTGGCCAGGCACCGAGCGCGAGCACCGCGAGCACCGTCTGGACGAGGCCGGTCGTGAAATAGATGCCGTGGAGGGGCGACCAGACGAGCAGCATCGCGATCTCCACGAAGATCCAGATCATCATCACGAGGCCGGATGCTGCGTGCAGTCCCCACGTGACGGAGAGATGCCGTCGCTGCGCGGCCAGGGCGAGCGCCTGCGCCCCGCCGACGACGAATCCGAGGATGAGGGCGGGCCAGACCCACGAGGTGAACGGGGTGCGCTCGAGCCACTCCGGCGGCATCCCGACGCTGTCGCCGCCCACGACCGTGAGCAGAAGAAGCCCGATGACGGCGGACACCAGGTTGAACCAGGCCACGATGAGCAGGGACAGCCGGATCGCGCGGGGAACCCTCATGGGCGCGACCCTACCGGCACACCGGCGACCGAGCATCCGCGCATGGCCGTGAAATGACCCGAGGGAGAGGGAGGTGGATGGTGGGCGATACCAGACTCGAACTGATGACCTCTTCCGTGTGAAGGAAGCGCGCTACCAACTGCGCCAATCGCCCATGGCCCGTGCGGGCCGAGATCCGATGTTACCGGATGCGGGCCCCAGGCACGAATCCGTCAGCGCCCGGATGCCGAGACACGCGCGGGCTGCGCCCGGTTTTGCGATGGCGGATTAGTGGGCTAAAGTCGATCAAGTTCCCGGGGCAACCAGGGAGCACGCGGATGTAGCGCAGTTGGTAGCGCATCACCTTGCCAAGGTGAGGGTCGCGAGTTCGAGTCTCGTCATCCGCTCGAGTGCAGGGATCTCTTTTCGAAGTGATCACGGCACGTGGGGTCAAACCACACGGTTAATCCACACGGTGGCGTGGCCGAGCGGCTAGGCACCGGCCTGCAAAGCCGTTTACACGGGTTCGAATCCCGTCGCCACCTCGCCTCATAACTGAACATGCCTGTACAGGCGCGATTGGCGCAGCGGTAGCGCGCTTCCCTGACACGGAAGAGGTCACTGGTTCGATCCCAGTATCGCGCACAAGAACAACCCCGGTCAGCCGGGGTTTTTTTGTGCCCGGATGCGGGCCGGGCAACATCTGGGCAACATCGATCGGCGAGCCCGGGCAATAGTGCAACTGCTCCGCTGTGTGACTAGAACCACAGTATGACCAGGGAAAAGTCCACGGCCCCGGCCGAAACAACACAGGATCTCGCACGCTCCGCAGAAACTTCCTCGATCGCCCTCGGGCCCGGGGGAGAGACGGCTGAGTACGTGTTCGTCACGCCCGAGCTAGCGGCGCAGTGGCTAGCACGCAACATCGACCGCAACCGCAACGTGAAGAAGAGCCGCATCAACGGATACGTACGTGACATCCAGTCCGGAAACTGGGTGCTCACGGGCGAGGCGATCAAGTTCGACACCGACGGTCGGCTCATCGACGGGCAGAACCGATGTCACGCGATCGTGTCCGCCGGCTGCGGCGCATGGGTACTCGTCGTACGGGGGATCAGCCAGGAGGCTCTTGTCGTGTTGGACTCTGGGTCTGCTCGGAACACGGGGGACATGCTCGTCATCACCGGCCTGTCGGAGCGTGCGGATGCGAAGGACGTCGGTGCGATCGCTCGCTTGCATGTCGCGTGGAAGAAGGGCGACGTGAAGCACGCGGCATCCCACATCGGTGGGAGCGCGCAGCTGACGAAGACGGAGATGGCCGAAGCGGTCATGGGCATCCCGGACATCGACTTCGCCGCACGGTTCGCGCGCAACGTCTACCGGTACATACGCCTGCCCGTCAGCGCACTCGGGGTCGCGTTCCTCGAGTTCTCCGCGATCGACATGGACGACACCGCAGAGTTCTTCAACCGCATCCGCGACGGCATCCAGACGGGCCCTGGAGACCCCTTCCTGACACTTTCCCGCCGCGTGGCGTCCGACTTAGGCCGGCGCTTCCCGACGCATCCTGCCGGGGCAGGCGCTGTTCTACCTGTTCCGCACATGGAACGCGTACCGCGGGGGAGAGAACCTCCTCAAGCTCCAGATCGGTTCTCCGCAGTCCGGAATCGCACCCGTTCCCGTGCCGCGCTAGCGGAGAGACCTCGTCGACGCTTACGAGCACCCATGTCAGCGGCACCGCGCGGAACACGATGCGGAACAGTATCCCCGCGGGGCTCTACGGCTCCGTGGCGACCGCAGCGTCGGCGGTGCTCTCGGGCCCACCCCGGGCGCTTCGATCGACGTCAGCGCGTTCGCGTCGTTCCCGGAGGCCTACACGGTGCCGTCTGTGAGCGTGTCCGGCTCGATCCTGTTCCTCCGCTGACCAATGTCGGCGAAAGCCCATAGCCTGAGCACGCCGCCATCCAACCGAAGGGAACACAGTGTTCGAAGCTGAGCAGGCCAAGGCGCTCATCACATCTCTCAAGGACATGACCGCACAGCTCGAGAAGATCGCTGCCGAGGAGCTGGAGCTGCACCGGCAAGTCAACCCGGGCGGTGGGCCGACGCCCATCTCGCCAGACGCTGTGGCCATCCTGTCCGCGCGTATGCAGATCGTCACTCTCAACAAGGCCGTGATGACGATCGGTACGACGCTCACCGAGATCCTGCAAGACCGGATCGCGGAGCGAGACATGGGTCTCGACTAATCGCACCCGCCACGTGAGAGCGCTGTTCCGATCCTCGGGCACGGTGGCAGTTGGCGCGGGCGCCATCACGCTGTGAAAGGTCGGTGGGGGGAGGCATCGTTTAGGGTGGGCGCGTGCTCTTCGCCTTCATAGACGAGTCCTACACTCAGGACCGCTACTACGTCGCCGCCCTCGTCATCAGCGTCGACGACATCGGGCAGATGGGCGACGCCCTCAAGGAGGCCGCCGCGTACGCCGCAGGCTTCCGAATCGAGAAGGGCACCGAGTTCCACGGGCACCGCATCATGGCTGGTCGCGATGGCTGGGAGCCCATCAGGAACAAGCACCGCGCCGCCGGCCAGATCTACCGGCACGCTCTCACCAGGCTCGCCACACTCCCCGCGGTCGTCTACATCCAAGGGGTGGATGTCGCACGACTCAATGCCCGATACGCATACCCCGACCCGCCGCACCTTGTCTGCCTCAGACATGTGCTCGAAGACGTCAACACGTACGCCGCGAGCAAGGGCGAGGAGGTCATCGTGATCTGCGACCAGGTCACCGACCAGGAAGCACACTCGCGCCGCTTCGGCATCTACCAGAAGATCGGCACACCGGGCTACCGACCCAGCAAGCTCGCCCGGATCGAGCAGATGATGTTCGCCGACTCATCTGCGTCACCCGGATTGCAGTTCATCGACCTGGCCGTCTACCTCTACCGGCGGCGGGACGCCCACCAGACCCAGGACGCGCGCGCGGTGAAGCTCGTCGACATGTTGTGGTGGGCTCTCCGCCCTATCGTCGCGAAGCACCGCCGATGGGACCCCTGACGCACGAAAGCCCCACATGCGTGGGGCTCTCGGCGAACAACGCTCCGGGATCCGGCTCGTCGTACTCGCAATGTAGCATCCACCGCTGACAGTCAGCTAGACGCGCGCCGCGATGCGATCGTGAAGACCATGCCAAGCCCTGCCACACCACGCGAACACGCCGTCGCGATGATCGCTCACCACATCGCTGAAGCCCTCCTGATCGCGCTAGAAGCCCCCCCAAGGCGCCATCCGAGCCCGTGGCGGCACCGACGCCGCCACCGCCCACGCAGCGGGCGCCAGGTGCGCTCCTGACGTCGCGGACAAGCTCGGCGTCGCGGTCCAGACGACCTACCCGTGGCGGACGATGTGACCCGTCTACGGACCGCAGCCGTTCAGGGTCGGCAAATACCTGCGCTGGAAGCCCGAGGTCGTGGAGGCGTGGATCGCGGAGCAGAAGGAGGGGTGATCCGCGCCGCTACCGGGCGTGGTGCACAGGCTCATCAGAGGCTCAGGCTGGCGGAAAGTGCACTCATCGACCCCGCATTTACCCCGCACATATGCTGGTATCGGCGGGAAAGGGCGGATACCCCTCGGCCACGTTCCTCTGGCGCTTGCGCGCAAGCCGAAACCCCGCAGATACCCCTGATCATGCACGGTGCGCAATTACAAGTACGGTGCGCTACCAATTGCGCCAAGCCGGAAAGGCCCGGAAATCCGGGCCAAATCGGGGTGTCTACGGAATACGAGGGTATGTCACCCCGCACATTTATCTCTACTCTCCCACCGTTCGAGGAGCCAGCCCGGAGTCTATCCTTCGATCCCGCGGATCTCGCTCGACTGCCAGGATCGCTATGATCGCGCCATGAAGGCACTGCGAGCATGAACGAGCCCGTGGAGAATCCGTTCCCATCCTTCGAGGACGTCGTGTGGTCGTTCCTGCAGTTGGCCGGAGTACCGTTCTTGGTACTGGTGCCCGCGATGCTCGTGCTGTGGATACTCGACTGGATTCACACAGCACGCCGCGTCACATCCGGCGCGGCAATGGTCGCGTCTTCGACGCGGCGTGGCTTCGACGCCCTCAACGCGCGCGCCGCCTTCCGTGTCAGCATTTTGGTCGCTCTGCAAAGCGCCGCCGTAGCGTGCATCTACGGCGCTGTCGCCTGGCTCACGGCGATGGGCCCCCGCTCCACTTCGGGGAGACCGACCTTCGAGGAACTCGTCGACCAGGTGCTCGGCGACCCCGCAGCGCAGAAGGCGGCGTTCACGATTCTTTGGTTGTCAGTCGGCTTGGCTCTCGCGTTCGATGGCGCGATGGCGAGCCGCAATACGACGGCGATCAAGATCACCGGCGTGGCGTGCGTGGTCCTGATGTACGGCTTAGGCCTTCTCGGACTCGGTGGCGTCGTTCTAGGAGCATTCGGCTTACTCGCGTACGGGATGCCCCCTGATCACACAACGGCCATGTGGATCGGCCTCGCTGTTCTTGCTGCGATCGGGGTCCCCGCCGCTATCGCTTCTGATTACCAAGTGAAACGAGTCTTCCCTCAGCACGCGCGAGCGTGAGTAGGTGTCACTTATTCGCCATCTTGCGCAATACCTCATCGAGTGCTCTCGCCGCCGCCGTGCCGCCCACCGGCTTGCTCATGTAGACGTTCATCGTCAACGACGGGTCCGCGTGGCCGAGATACTCAGCGATCGCGCGAGCCGAAAGACCGGCCTGATCGAGCGCGGTCGCGACGGTCTTGCGGAACGAGTGGAAGGTATACTCACCCAGCTCGAGCCGCTCCCGCGCCGCCCGCCACTCGTTCGCCGTGTTGCGACGATCCCTGCGCTTGAGGAACGGCGTCGGGAACACCGGCCCGTCGCGACGCTCCCGGCGCACCAGAGTCACGACCGCGGCCGCGGCCGCGGCGAGCACGTTCGCGAGAGCTGCGAGGCTCGTCGCGGTTGCTACGAGGCCGGCCACGGTGGCCCACTGATCGAGACTGTCCACCCAGTGAATCCATCGGGGCTCGGTCGTCTGGTCCGCTCCGTCCCGCGTCGCACAACACCTGTGGTCGTCCCATCCGGGGGCCGGTCCTTCAGGTCAGACAATCCTCCATGCCTGCACCGTAGGGCGGTATCGGGAGTGGCATGCAGACTGTCCACATGCCGAACACGGATGCCAGCAGCACCCTCTACTTCGCCATCAAGAGCTTGCGCGGGTGGTACGAAGTCCTCCAGGGCGCTGAGAACAGCATGATGCCCGGCTTCAGACGGAACGTGGGGACCGTCGTGTCCTCCGTCCTTCTTGCAAGCGGTGAAGAGGTATCTCCCGTTGCCGTGACCGGTTCCCTGGATGACAGCTTCTCCGGAACGCTCCTGGTCGTCTACCCGAATTTTCTTGTCATGGTAGATGCGCTTCGTCTTAAATCCGATAGCGCGAGTCACGTCACAAAGTTGTGCCCGGTGGCGAGCGCATCTGCCATCGTCATCGAAACCAAGCACTCGTACTACGACGGAACCGAAGAGCATCCACGCCACAAGGGCTTCGTGTTCAGTGTCGTGCTTGGCGGACAGCGGATTCAGATCGGCGGCTCCGCCTATCCCCGGCAGTCGCCTTTGGTCGAGGACAGTGCGATCTACGAGGCGTTCAAGGTCGTCAGGGACCGCATCACGGCTTAGAACAGCGTCAGCCGGTGTCGTCGCTCTGACCTAAGGCACCGCACCCGCTCAGTCCGCGACTCGATCTGATTAATGAAGCAAGGCCATTCAGCGATCTCGCCATCGCTCCCATCGCTCTACGACGAAAGCGGTGTCATCCTCCGTCCACGCGGGGATCGTGATGCCTTGTGATTCGAGATCCTTACGCGCCTTCTCGTGCTCGAGTTGAGCCTCTAGCGACGACCGCGGCCGATACACTTCCCGGATCGAATCTGTCATCTGCTGATGAACCCGCGAGATGACGGACAGCTCGAACCCGTCGAGCACTCCTCCATCCTGCAGCCCGGCGATCTCAAGCAGAAGATCACGCACCGGCCCCTCCGGATGCGCGGGTGATGAACTCTCCGGTTGCGACGGGGTAGATGCGGTCGTCGACGTTGGAGGGTGCGCCGGGGATGATTCCGCCGGCTACGCGTCCGTCTCGCAGCCCTCCGTAGACGCGGTCGCCGACGACGACCTGGTCGGTGGTGAGTTTGAGAGTGATGGTGCGGCCGTCGTAGGCGCGGATGAACGTGTCGATGGTGGTGCGGGCGGCGGCGGTTCCGGCGATCATCTTCTACTGGATGTCGGAGGGGATGCCGAGATCTGGTCGGCGAGGGCTTGGGCGGCGTCGGCGTTGTAGCCGAGACGAGGGCGTTCTAACTGTTCTCGAGCGTCGCACGGTAACCGTCGGTGTTGCCGTCGAGGGCAAACTGCGCGTCGGCGGCATCCTGCGCTTACTCGGCGAGGGCGACGAGGAGGGCCGTGTTGTCGCGTCCGGCTGAGGTGGATTCGTCGAGGGTCGCAATGTACCCGCAAGTCCGTAGGAACGTCGTGCCGCGAAGCTGCTGTGCGACAAGGGCGACAACCTCGGTATGCGCGAGATCCCGCCGATAGTGAGCACACCTGGGGCCATAAGGGCGGCCCCACAAGGAGCGATCCCAAAGGCCCTCAAGCGCAAGAAGCAGTGACGGGGAGTTGCCTCTCCCACCGCAGACGAAAAAGGCGGGACGTTTGCATCTGACGTCCCGCCTTGCGCAGTCCATCTCGGGAGATGGTGCTGCGATTGTGATGGTCCCCAGACCGTTCACCTCCTCACCGTAACCACACGCGATCACAGACGACGCTTTGGGATCCGGCGTGGCGCCGTCGCGCTCCGCCGATGATTTCTTGGTGCCGTCTTGGTGCGATGTCGTCAAACTCGGGTCGTGCCCCCCACGCAAGCCCAGACCGATCAGACGTCTGACCCCGTTCCGCCGCGGTCGCGGGTTCCCGTACCGACCGCCGCCTTCTGGGCCGCCAAAGCGGCATCGACGGCGCTGGGGGAGGCGGTCTCCGACTACTCCATCCGCATCATGCCGCCCGAGGTCGCCGTGCTCCTCGGCTTCGCGTTCTTCGTGGGCGCCGTCGGTTTCCAGCTCACGCGCCACCGGTACCGTCCGCGTGCCTACTGGCTCGCCGTCGCCGCGGTCGGCGTTTTCGGCACGATGGCCGCCGACGTCATGCACGTGGCCCTGGGGGTGCCCTACCCCGTCGCCGCGACGGCCTACGCCGTCGCCCTCGCGATCGTGTTCGTGCTGTGGCGACGTGTCGAAGGAACCGTGTCGGTGCATCAGATCACGACCACCCGCCGCGAGTTGTTCTACTGGGCCGCGGTGGTCGGCACCTTCGCGCTCGGGACCGCGGTGGGAGACTTCACGGCCGTGGGACTCGGCATCGGCTACGTCGGCTCGATCGCCCTGTTCACGGTCGCGATCGCGGTGATCGCCGCGGGCCACCGGTGGGGCCGTTGGCCCGCGGTGCCGGCGTTCTGGGCCGCCTACGTCCTGACGCGTCCCTGGGGCGCGTCCGTCGCGGATGCCCTCGCGAAGCCGATCGCCGAGGGCGGGGCG